>CAJAQO010000285.1 GCA_903944085.1 uncultured Verrucomicrobia subdivision 3 bacterium | reverse complement strand
GAATTGCGCCAGTTTATCGAACAATGCCGGTTTTGTCTCGCCTCCGTGCAGCGGGTGGCGGAACTGTTGCCGGCGGAGGACACGGAGCTGGATGCCTTGATCGGTGAAACGGTGCAGGAAAACAATCCGAAGTCGTTTTTGCTGGTGGTGGTGGCGGCGCTGAGCCGGGCGCGGCCGGTGGCGGCGCGGCATCTGGCGCGCGGGGCGATGCTGCTGGGGCATGAGCTCTGGCTTGGGAATGTGATGTTCAAGGTGCAGGGCGACGTGCCGGAGCCGGTGCTGGACGCCATCGAAAACACCCGTTTGACGCAAACCAGCGAGGCGATGGCCCTGATGGTGATGGAAGACTGGTGCCGGGAACACCGCGCAGGCAAGCTGCCCGAACAGCTCATTCCCCTCGCCCGCAAACTGGCGCGGCGCGGCAACCTGCCCAATGAAGCGCAGGCCTGTCTGTTGACGCTGGCCTTTCGGACGAATGACGCCGGGCTGCTGGCCATCGTCAAAAGCTGGTATTCCAAGGCAGCGCCGGACAAACGGGCGGCGGTGGAAAAGGCGGCCCAGGCCCTCGGTGCCGCGTTTCTGCTGCAATGCCGCCGGCCCATCATGGAACTCGTGGGCGAGAAGACCAGCAACACCCTCGCGCACGGCGCCACCATGCGCCGCGCCGTGGCCAAGACCGGCCGCAACGACCCCTGTCCCTGCGGCAGCGGCAAGAAATACAAGCACTGCTGCCTCGACAAGGATCAGGAGCGGCTGCACCATTCCTCGGAGGTCGCCGGGGTGACGGCGGAGGAATTGCTGGCCGCCCCGGAACCGCACCTGACGGCGCAACTGTTGGACCGCCTGCATCCGCCCCAAATGCTCAAGCTGGACCCGCTGCAAATCCCGGCCGGCCTCCGGGAAACTTATTTCCTGCGCCTGTGCGCCTTCAACCTGTTCGACCGCGCGGCCGAGGCGTTTGAAAAAATCGGCTGGTCCGACGCGATGCTGGGGAGCTGGGAAAAAATCATGTTCTTCGCTACCCGGGCGGGTCGCAAAGACATCATCCAGCGCATCATCGCCGTTCGGGAGCAAGCGGTGGATGGGGAGGAAGCGGAGGAAGCGGATATAGGGATTCCCCTGTCGGCGGCATTTTTGCTGGATGCGGACAACCCGGCCAAGATCCTGAAGCTCATTGATGAATCCGCCAAAGACGTCCTGGCCTCGGAGAATCTGGATCATTTGCGCCACTTCGCGGGCGAACTGTTGTTTTCCCGGCACCGCGCCCTCGGCATTCTGGTGGCCCGAGGCACCATTCCCATCCTGCCCTCAGCCAAGGCCAGCCGCGTTTTGGACGACATTCTGGAAGCCCGCGACACCTTGAATCTCCCGCCGGACGATCCGTTCGGCGACATCGTGGACAAACGGTATGCCGAGCACGAAGCCGACGATGCCAAACTGCGCGCCGCCCGGCAGACGCTCGACGCCAAGGCGCAGGAAGTGCGTGAACTCAAGGAAAAGCTGGATTTACAGGAACAGGAAATTGCGCGGCATGAACAAAAGCGCGCCGCCGCCGCCAAGTCCGCACCGGAGGAAGCCAGCCTGAAGGCCATGCGCCAGAAGCTGGCGGAATTGAAAACCGCGCTGAATGACCGCCATCACGAACGCAACCAATTGCGGCGCGAACTCCAAAAAGCGCACACCGACCTGGAAACCCTCCGCCAAGACAGCGCCGCCAACCCCGCCGAGAAAGCCGAGGCGGACCGCGAAGCGGAACTGCTGCTGCCGCAGGACGCGGTGGAAGTCCACCCGGTAAGATTGATCGAATTTCCCAAGGGCTTTCAGCAGGCACTCGCAGTTTTTCCACGCCATGTCGCCCGTGCCGCCATGATTATGATTGGCCGGCTGGCGGCGGGCGAACCGGCGGCGTTCGTGGGCGCGCTGCGCCTCAAGCAGGTGACGGATGTAATGCGGCAGCGGATTGGTTCGGATTACCGGCTGCTCTTCCGGCTGCATCCCGGCCATTTGCAGGTGATTGACCTCATCAACCGGAAAGACCTGGACCGCCGGCTCAAGACGCTGGGCTGATTGATTAAATTCCATTGGGATTTTCAGCGCATTTGAATCTGCGCCCATCTGTGGCTAATTGTTTTCACCCAACGACCCTCACCTGTGTCCTCTCCACAATAATTGGTGTCAGCCTTACATCCCTCATCCGCCCTCCGGGCACGTTGACTCACTCGCGCCCGCTCATTCGGCCCGCTGCGGGCTTTCGGCTCTGCCGAACTCCGCTCACCTTTTCCCCAATCGGTTCGAGTCTCCCGTTCCCACGGGCGAAGAATCTGGGCGACGAGACGGTAATTTCGCGACGCGTGACGGTAAGATCGTGACGTTTTCTTACCGTCTCGCGGCGTTTGACGGTAATTTCGCGGCGTTTTCTTACCGTCGCGCGACGCGAGTCGGCAAGCTCGCGGTGTTTGCTTACCGTCTCGTGCCGTTTGACGGTAAGTTCATGGCGATTTCTTGCCGTCTCGCGACGCTTGACGGTAAGCTCGCGACGTTTGCTTACCGTCGCGTGGTGTTTGACGGTAAGCTCGTCCCGTTTTCTTACCGTCTTGTCCCGTTTTCTTACCGTCTGGCGGCGATTTTTGCGCGGAGAAAAATCGGCGCTGCGCGACAATCTGGCGCAGTGATTTTGGCCATTGCCCTGCTCCCGAGGCACCTGTTCCAAATTCACCTTAAAGTCGGCCTGTAAGTGCGGTCGCAGCACTTACAGAGTTCGTTTAAATGCCGTTTCCGGCATGGCGGCTGCATTGGATTCCCGCGTTAACACGGTGCGGCGCGGAGCCGGGTGGCTTCCTCCGGATGGCACCGATTTTTATCAACCATCAACCGAAAGGTTAATATGAAAAAATTAGTATATCGAGTCAGCCTGGGCTATAAAAAGCTGCCGGTGGAGGCGGTCCCGCCCTTTGCGGGATGGATCGTCACCTGCCAGACGGGAAGCGCGGTTTTCAACAAGCCGCCCATCCCGCTGGTGCCGCCGGTGCCGCCCGACCCGACGGCCCCCGTGGACATGACCACGCGCATCACTGCCTTGCAGGTTGCCATCAAGAATTATCTGGATGGCGGCCAACTGGCGTTGACGGCGCGAAATGTGGCCCTGGCGGCGGTGATCGAGGGCCTGGATTCGCTGGCGTTCTACGTGCAGACGGTCGCCCGTTTCGACCAGGACCTGATGCTCACCTCCGGCTTCGTGCCGGTGAGCACCAATCGCTCCCAGTCGAAACTGGACACGCCGTCCATCACGGGCATTGACAACGACACCGCCACGGAGCTGGACGTGCATCTGACCACCGTGGCCAATGCGTTTGGCTACGAGGTGCAGATCTGCACCGGCACGGGCGCGTGGACGACCGTCAAATACTGGTCGCAAGCCCGCACCATTCCGCTGACCGGTCTGACGACCGGCACGGTGTATCAGGTGCGCGTCCGGGCGCTAGGCGGCAGCACCGGTCAAAGCGACTGGTCCATGCCCGGCTCCAGCATCGTGGACTGACTGCGTCAGGGCCACCCTGCCCTCACCGGTCCTTCGGACACCCTCTCCCATCCGATGGGAGAGGGACGGGAGGGCAGCAGGCTGACAAGAATCAAGGCCGGAACGGGCTACCGCTCCGGCCATTTTTTTGTTTGAGAAGCCGCGGCCGCCGGTCACAGCGCCAAAGCCTTGAGCCGGACGGTAAAAGTGATTTGTGCCCCCGCGCCGGGTGCGCTTTGGATATCGCAGCTTCCGCCGATGTCCGTCAGTCGCCGCCGCATGTTTTCCAACCCGTTGCCGGACGCCGCACGGCCTTGGGTCGAGAAAACATCCTTCGCATTTTCACCGACGGCAAAGCCGCGGCCGTTGTCCTCGACGGCCAGTTCAAACGACTTTTCCTTCACCGCCAGCCGGATGAGGACTTCCGATGCGCCGGAATGTTTCACCGCGTTGTGCAGCGCCTCCTTGAACGCGAGAAAAAGATTGTGGCGTATTTCCGAAGATAGGTGCCAATCGGGAAATTGCAGCGGCAAATCCAAGCGGCAGCGGATGCCGACACCGGCGAGCCAATCCTGGGCGAACTTTTCCAGATACGTTGCCAGACTTTCCAGCGTGTCATGCCGCGGGCTGACCGCCCAGACGATTTCGTCCATGCTGCGCGTTAACTCGCGCGCCGTGTCATAGATTCTTTCCAGTCCGGCGGCGGCGCGACCGGGATTCGCCAGATCGCCGCGCGCCGATTCGCTCATCATCGTGATGCGAGTAAGCTGTGCGCCGAGGTCATCATGGATGTCGCGCGCAATGCGCGTCCGCTCGCGTTCGAGGTCGCGCTGGCGTTCGGCGCGTTCGAGCTTGCGGCGCATCCGCCGCCGCGTGTCGAACCACACTACGCCGCCGGCCACCAGCACCGTCGCCACACCGCTGAGAAAATGGAACCAGGTCGTCTGCCAGAAATACGGCAGCACTTCAAATTTCAAGCTCGCTCCGGTTTCGTTCCACACGCCGTCGTTGTTGCAAGCGGTCACTTGGAACGAATAATTTCCGGGCGGAATATAATTGTAAGTCGCCACCCGCTTGGTGCCGACGTTCGCCCAATCCGGCTCGAAATGTTCCAGCCGATTTTTGAACCGCACTTTTTCCGGCGCAACGAAACTCAAGCCGGTGTATTCAAATTCAATACGATGCCGACCCGGCGGAACTTTCAGCGGCCCGACGTCGTTGCCATCCGCGAATTTTTTGTCGTCCACGAGCATCCGCTCGATCCGCACCGGCGGCGGCAGCGGATTAAGTTTGACGCCCGCCGGATCCACGGCAACGAGTCCCTTCGCGGTCGGAAACCACAGCCGTCCGTCTGCCGTCTTGCCGCCCGCCGATTGCAAGCCTTCCGAACATTCGAGCGTGGGCAAACCGTCATTGATGCCGTAATTAAGAAACGACACCTCGGCGAGTTCGCCGTCGGCGCAGCGGTTCAAATCCTTTTCGCTCGCGCGCAGGATGCCGCCGTAGGAACTCATCCAAAAATATCCGAGTCCGTCTGATTCGATGTGGCCGATGACGCTGTTTGGCAAACCTTGTTTTTGATTGACGACGGAAAATTTCCCTTCCTTGAACCGATTCAAACCGCCGCCGAACGTGCCGACCCACAGCGCGCCATCATCGGCAAAATGCAGGCACTCGACAAACTCGGACGAAAGCCCGTCAGATTTCTTGAATCGTCGGAAATTCCCTTTTTCGCGGCACACCAGACCGCCGCCCGCCGTGCCGAACCACAGTGCGCCCGATTTGGCCTGCGCAATGGCACGCACATCGCCGAACGGCTTGCCGGCAATTTCGCTGAACCGCTCGAATTTCCCATCTTTGTAACGCAGCACGCCCGCCGTGGTGCCGATCCAAAGTTCATCGCGCAAAAACAGGAGCGCCGGAATCGGCGCGCGAAAATCTTCAAGGCCCGGCGCAAAATCAAACGAGTCGTCCTTCTGTGCGAACAATCCACCGCCCCACGTGCCGGCCCAAATTTTTCCCGCGCCGTCCGCGGCCAGCGACCAAACGTAGGGATTGCGGATGCTCTGCGCCGAGTCGAAATTCGTCCAGCCGCTGTTTTGCAGGCGATACAGTCCCGCGCCTTCCGTGCCCACCCACAGCGCACCGTCCGGTGCCGGCAGCACGGAGAGCACGGGACGGCTCTTCCAGTTGTCGGGCGGCGAAATGGTTTCAAGATTGTTCGGGCGAACGACCACGAGTCCCGCGCCGGTGCCGCACCACAGATTTTTTTCGCGGTCTTCCCACGTCGTAATCACCCAGTCGGAGGGTAATCCGTTTGTCAGGTCAAGGTGCAAAGCAGGCATGTTCGTTTGGTTGGCAAAGAACAGCCACAGACCGTCACTCGACGTGCCGCCTGCCAGCACGCCGGCGGAAGTTTCTGCGAAGTTCCCGACGATGTTCCACCCCCATGGTGCAGCACCCAAATCTGAGGCCCATTCGCCATCCTTCCATTTTCGAATGCCGCCGTTACAGGCCACCCAAAGCCCGCCATCGCGACTCGCGACAATTCCCTGAATATAGGGATAGGTTTCAGAGTTAGTCGCCGCAAATCCAACGGGCTGCAACTGGCCTTGCTTGAGCAGCGACACCCGGCCCTCGCGATCAACCCAAATCTCACCGCTCGCCGAGCGCGTCAGGGTAACCACCTTGGCGATGACCCCGGCCGCCGGGGTCAATATCTGACCATCGCGCGCCCGCGCGAGTTCTCCAGTTTCATTCAGCAACCAGACATCTCCCGCTTCGTCCGATGAGATGGCGTAGATTTTTCCACCGCTCCAATTCGCGCGCAGCGGCACGGCGGCGAAATGGCCGTCCTTGTATTGCGAAACGTCGCCGCTTTCCGTGCCAATCCATAGCGAGCCGTCGTCAGCTTCAAACAGGCTGGTGATGCGGCGGCTGCGCAGTTCGGGCGTGTTGTTGTCGTTGAAAACCGTGAAGCGCACCCCGTCAAACCGCGCCAGGCCGTTGTAGGTTCCCAGCCATAAATAGCCGTCGCGCGTTTGCACCACGGCCGTAACTTTGTTTTGCGGCAACCCTTGCTCCACCTGCCAGGTGCGCGTGAAGTAATTCGGCGGCGCTGCCAACGCCGAAAGAAATCCGCCGGCAACCATTACCAAACTCAACGCGAACCAAGCAATCAACTGTCTTTTGGTGTCGCGACGGGGCATCCGCTTATTTTGTCCGTCGTCCGGCAGCAGCCGCAAGCGAATTCATGCACCGCGCGCCTCATACATTTTGATGACACGACGAAAGCGCCCGCATCGGTCATACTGATCAAGACAATCGCCGCAAAAATATATTAAAACCAACATGCTTGCGCTTAATAAAACCACCACCGTAAGTCTCCTCTGCCTTGCCGCCGCAACAGCCATCGCCGCCGCGCCGCCGCTGCTCAACGATCCCGTGGACGTCAGCGGCGATTTTCGTGCGCTGGAAAATTTTTATTATCTCGCCGACAAGGTTTCGGCATTTGATCCCGCGACGCACGCCGGAAAAATTGTCTATCAGCGCGCGCAATTTTCCGTGCGCCATGCCTTCGACAATGATTTGGCCGTCATCAGCCCAACCAAGCCGAACGAGTTTCCCGAAAACCAATATGCCGCCAATCCCGAATTGCCGTTCTCGATAGATTTTGTGTCGCCGCGCGCTCTGCGCATCCGCATGACGAGCGGTCCGCAGGTGCATCCGCCGTTGGAGGAACTCATGCTGGCTGGCGAAGTGCCACGTGATGATTCCTGGAAATATGAAAAGGTTTCCGGCGGTCATCGCTACACCAGCGCGGCCGGTTCGGTGACGATTTTGGAAAATCCATTTCACATCGAACTGCGCGACGCTACCGGCAGATTGCTGACGGCCACCGATCACGCGGATGACAACAAAACATCGTTCTCGCCCGTGCTGCCATTCTGTTTTGCGCGGCGCACAGCGGATTATTCACGCAGCTACAACGCGGCGTTCACGCTGTCGCCCGGCGAGAAGATTTTCGGCTGCGGCGAATCGTTCACCAGCCTCGACAAGCGCGGACAGAAAATTGTGCTTTGGACCGACGACGCCAACGGCATTGAAAATCAAGGCTTGTATAAACCGGTGCCGTTTTTCATGAGCAACCGCGGCTACGGCATGTTCATGCACACGACCACGCCGATCACCTGTGATTTCGGCCACGATTTCAGCGGTGTCAATTCGCTGATGATTGGCGACGACGAATTGGACCTGTTCGTCTTCCTCGGCACGCCCAAGGAAATTTTGGACGAATATACCAAGCTCACCGGCAAATCGCCGATGCCGCCGCTGTGGTCATTTGGCCTCTGGATGAGCCGCTGCACTTACAACGCCGAACAGCAGGTGCGCGACATCGCCGGTAAATTACGCGAGAACAAAATCCCCTGCGACGTGCTGCACCTGGACACCGGCTGGTTCGAGACCGACTGGCAGTGCGACTACGAATTTTCCAAAACGCGCTTCACCGATCCCAAGAAAATGCTCGCGGACTTGAAGGCCGATGGTTTCCGCATTTCCTGCTGGCAACTTCCGTATTTTGTGCCGAAGAACAAATTGTTCCCCGAACTCATCGCCCAAAATCTCGTCGTGCGCGACGCCAAAGGGAATTTGCCTTACGAAGACGCGGTGCTGGATTTGTCCAATCCCAAAGCCGTCGAATGGTATCAAGGCAAGCTGGCGAATTTGTTGAACCTCGGCGTGAGCGCGATCAAGGTGGATTTCGGTGAAGCCGCGCCGAACAACGGCATCTGGGCAAATGGCCGCACGGGATTTTACGAACACAATTATTTTCCGCTGCGCTACAACAAGGCCGTCGCCGACATCACCAAAAAAGTCACCGGTGATAACATCATCTGGGCGCGCAGCGCCTGGGCTGGCAGCCAGCGTTATCCAATTCACTGGGGCGGGGACGCCGAGAGCACCGACGCCGGCATGGCGGCGGAATTACGCGGCGGACTTTCCTTCGGCCTCTCCGGCTTTTCGTTTTGGAGCCACGATGTCGGCGGCTTCACGGCCACGGCGGTGGACAACATGGACAAAGATTTGTTCGTGCGCTGGCTGGCGTTCGGCATGTTGAGTTCGCACAGCCGCTGTCACGGCATCGCGCCGAAGGAACCGTGGCTTTATGGCCGAGAATTCATGGACAAGTTCCGAGCGATTGACGAACTGAAATACAAGCTGATGCCTTACGTTTATGCGCAGGCGAAGGATGCCAGCGAACACGGCCTGCCGATGGTGCGCGCGCTTTTCGTGGATTTTCCCGACGATCCCGGCGCGTGGAACGTGGACGACGAATATCTCTACGGCTCGCAAATGCTCGTCGCGCCGATCATGCACAAAGGCGAAACCGCGCGTGATGTTTATCTGCCGCCGGGAACGTGGATTGATTACCAGACCGGCAAAAATTATTCCGGCGGCTGGCAGAAAATCGAAACCAGAACAATTCCCGAAATTATTTTGGTGCGCGACGGCACGGTGATTCCGCACATCGCGCTGGCGCAAAGCACAGCGCAGATGGATTGGTCGAAAATCGAACTGCGCGTTTACGCGAAAGACACAACAACCGCGACGGGCTTGATTTTCCTGCCGAGCGAAACGAAAGCGCATCAACTCACGTTGACCAAATCCGGCGATAATTTCAAACTGGACGCTGATCCCTTGGCTAAGAAAGTCACGTGGAAAATCTCCGTTGGGGAAATTCATTGAGTATGAAATTTAAAAACACTGGCCTGCTCGCCGCCGCACTGCTCTTCGTGTCGCTCATTTGCGACGCGGGAAATTACACAAACTTCTCCGTCGCGGTTTACATCCCCATTAACGTCGTCCAGAGTTTCGATAATCCGCAAAAGCTCCAGACGGACTGGAATTGCATCCACCGCCAGTTGAAAGTGGACAAGGTCTATATCGAGGTGCAGCGCGATCGGCGACTGCTTGCGGACGAACAGGCCGAGCGTGTGAAAAAATTCTTCCTGGATCACGGCGTGCAGGTCGCTGGCGGCATGGCACTGTCGGCGGGCAGCATTGGCGGGCAGTTCCAGTCATTTTGCTACACCGACCCGCAGGATCGCGCGTTTATCAAAAGCGCGGCGGAGTTTGCGGCAAAACATTTCGATGAAGTCATTCAGGACGACTTCTTTTTCATCACCACGAAAACGGATTCGGACATTGCCGCGAAGGGCGACAAAAGCTGGTCGCAGTTCCGCATGGAGTTGACGACCGACGCGGCGGAAAACCTGATCGTCAAACCCGCCAAGGCCGTGAATCCCAAAGTGAAAATGGTCGTGAAATATCCGAACTGGTATGAACATTTCCAAGGCGCTGGGTTTGACCTTGAACACGGGCCGAAGATTTTCGATGGCATCTACACCGGCACCGAGACGCGCGACCCGGTGATGACCGACCAACATTTGCAGCAATACGAGAGCTTCCAGATCATCCGCTACTTCGAGAACATCGCGCCGGGCCGCAACGGCGGCGGCTGGGTGGACACTTACAGCATCCGTTATCTCGACCGCTACGCCGAGCAGATTTGGGACACGCTGTTCGCGAAGGCTCGCGAGTTCACCTGTTTCGAGTGGTCTGGACTGACGCGGACGTTTGAGACTGGCGACCGCGCCGCGTGGGAAAAGCTGCCGACCAGTTTCAATTTCTCCGAAATGACCAACGGCATTTCCGCTCCGACCTGGGCGCGCGTCGCGGGCTATGCGCTGGAACGCGCGGATAAAATCGTCGGCCAGCTGGGCCAGCCCGTCGGCGTCGCCAGCTACAAGCCGTTTCACTCCAGCGGCGAGGATTTTCTGCACAATTATCTCGGCATGATCGGCATTCCGATTGACCTGCGCCCGGAATTTCCGACGAACGCGAATCTCGTTTTGCTAACCGAATGCGCTAAAACCGATCCGGAAATCGTCGCGAAAATCAAAAGCCATTTGCGCGCCGGCAAATCCGTCGTTATCACGTCGGGCTTGCTGCGCGCGTTGCAGGGCAAGGGCATCGAGGACATCGCGGAAGTTCGCTGGACGGACCGAAAATTTCTCGCGCACCAATACGCCGGCGGTTTCGGCGCGGGCAATTTTTCCGCGCTCGACGGCGAAACGAACGCCGACGTGCTGTTCCCGGAGATTGATTTTCTCACGAACGATTCTTGGTCGCTCGTGCGCGCCGAGGCCAACGGCAACGGCTTTCCGCTGCTGCTGCTAAACCGTTACTCAAAGGGAATTCTCTACGTCTGGACGATGCCGGATAATTTCACCGATCTCTACGCGCTGCCAGCCGAAGTCACCACAGCCATCAAAAATTTCGTCATGCGCGGGTTTCCCGTTCGTCTCGACGGCCCAGCGCAGGTGGCGCTGTTTGATTACGACAACGGCACGTTCATCGTGGAAAATTTTTCTGCCACCGCGGCGGATGTAAAAATTTCCACGCTGGGAAATTCGACCAAGTTGAAAAATCTTGCCACCGGTGAACTGCTTGAGGGAAAATTACCGCAGCCGCACGGCTGGAACTGGCGGAATGAAAATATTGAGCAGCGCGTTTCGTTCAGCGCGCATCTGTTGCCGCACAGCTACGCGGTGTTCTCGCTGGAAGGCGACAGGAAAACCGCCAGCCGCTAAAAGCCGACTTTGATCGTCCGCGCATTTGAATTTTATGCTTCACAAAAAAACGATGATTCACGTTGCCCTGGGTCTGGCGGCTTTTTTTACAAGCGCAGGTTTGTCCCACGCCTCGACCAACGAAACTCCTCGGCTCATCTCGGCGGATTTGCACCAGACGAACGGCCCGCTCAACACGATGTTCAAATTCTGCGTCGGCGCGGGCCGCGCGAACGAGGGACTGCGCGCGGACTGGCAGCGGCAGTTGAGCATCGCGCATCGCGAGTGCGGCTTCCAATACATCCGCATGCACGGCTTGTTCACGGACGACATGGGCGTTTATCGCGATTACGGCAAGCCGGAATACAACTGGCAATACATTGACGCGCTGTTCGACTTTCTGCACAGCATCGGCATGAAACCGTTCGTGGAACTCGGTTTTATGCCGGGCGGATTGGCGAGCGGCTCGAAAACAATTTTCTGGTGGAAGGGCAACGTGACGCCGCCGCGCGACATGCAAAAATGGGCTAACTTCATCCGCGCTTTCACGCTCCACGTGCAGGAACGCTACGGTCACGACGAAGTGAAGACGTGGTATTTCGAGGTTTGGAACGAACCGAATCTCGACGGCTTCTGGGCCGGCACGCAGCAGCAGTATTTCGATCTCTACGCAGCGTCGGCCCGCGCCATCAAGAGCGTTTCGCCCGATTTCAAGGTCGGCGGCCCGGCGACGGCCGGCTGCGGCTGGATTTCGGAGTTTATTCATTTCTGCGACACGAACCAAGCGCCGGTGGATTTCGTTTCCACGCACACCTATGGCGTCGAGAGCGGTTACTTGGATGAAACCGCCACGCTCGGCACGGCGCTTTCCCGCAACCCCGACTCCATTTTCGGCGACGCCAAACGGGTGCGTCAGCAGATCGCCGATTCCGCGAGGCCCAATCTGGAATTGCATTTCACCGAATGGAGTAGTTCCTACACGCCCGCCGATCCGATGCACGACAGCTATCACAGTGCGGCTTACATTATTGACAAGCTTAAGAACTGCGGCGACGCGCCGCAATCCATGTCCTACTGGACGTTCACGGATATTTTTGAAGAGCCCGGCCCGCGCTGGGAGGCGTTCCACGGCGGCTTCGGCCTGATGAACCAGCAGGACATCAAGAAGCCGGCGTATTACGCGTATCAATTTTTGAACCGCCTCGGCGCGACGGAACTAAAGAGCAACGACGGCTCCTCCTGGATTTGCACCGACAACTCCGACGGTGTGCAGGCGTTGGTCTGGGATTTCACCAACACCTTTCCCAAATCGAACATGATCAACCAGGTTTTCTACAAACGCGATTTGCCATCGCAGCCAAAGGACAAAGTCACGCTCAACCTGTCGCACGTGCCCAAGGGCAAATACACCGTCGAGACTTACAAGGTCGGCTACCGCGTCAACGACGCCTACGCGACTTACCGCGACTTGGGCGCGCCCAACCAACTCACCAAGGCCCAGGTCGCTGAAATCAAATCCAAAAACAGCGGCGTGCCATTGGAAACCAGAACCGTGAAGATTGGCCGCGACGGAGAATTCGCGCAGCAGTTCGACCTTCGTGAAAACGATGCCGTGCTAATCACTCTCAAGCCGCAGAAATGATAGGTTTATACCGCATTCCGGGTTGGCAGGACGCGTAGCATCGCCTATTTGCAACCAAACGCTTGCCGCTTTGCTCTAACGGCGCGCAGTAACGTTGGCCTGACGTCGCCCAGTTCGTGGTCCCGGGTGACGAGTTCTTCCGGCGTGACGAACATGAGCATCACCATTAACCCGGCGAATCCCCAAATGTTCTTCCGCATGGTTTATCCTTAATGGTTTTGGGTTGAAAAGGGGCCGCCGTAGCAGTTGGGGCTGCGGCGGCCTTTTTAAAGTCGGTTCGCTTGTATCTAATGTCGGGTGGGTTGCGCGGGTGGCAC
Source organism: uncultured Verrucomicrobia subdivision 3 bacterium (assembly GCA_903944085.1). Taxonomy (GTDB): domain Bacteria; phylum Verrucomicrobiota; class Verrucomicrobiia; order Limisphaerales; family UBA11358; genus UBA11358. Next base: position 242 of record CAJAQO010000285.1, on the reverse strand, counting down.
GTGCATTTTTTTGGATGATCACGGTCATATTTCAAGCCGGCCGATGTTCGGTTAGCTTCCAATTTACAGGCCAAGTTCAGCAACATTAGGATTATCACCTGACTATTGATGCTCGCATAATAGAGTGACATCAAGGCCACAATTCAGCTTGGGTATAGCAGGCAGCAATAATCAGCCGGCGGCGGCGCCTACGGCGCAGTGCGGCTGTGGCTTCAAAACTGAGTTCCCAAGCTTGCGTGGCG
>CAJAQO010000284.1 GCA_903944085.1 uncultured Verrucomicrobia subdivision 3 bacterium | reverse complement strand
TGCGGGAACAAAAATCTCCCTCTCTTGGCGGAGAGGGCCGGGGTGGGGGCGGAAAATCTCGCAAATCACTCTCCTGCCGCGCGCGGGCTGGTGCTGCTGCGGGACAGCGGCTTGCTGGAGCACATTTTGCCGGAGTTGGCGGCGACGATTGCTTGCGAGCAATCGCCGGATTTTCATCCGGAAGGCAGCGTGTTCAACCACCTCGTTTTGATGCTGGAAAAGATGCCGGCGGGCGCGGACGAGGCGCTGCCGTGGGCGGTGCTGCTGCACGACATCGCCAAGCCGGTGACGGCGGAGCACGACGCGGCCACGGGCAAAATCCATTTCTACGGCCACGAAAAAGTCGGCGCGGACATGGCGGAAAACATTTTGCAGCGGCTGAAATTTCCGAACCGGCAGACGGAAGAAATCGTGGCCTGCGTGCGGCATCACATGCAGTTCAAAGATGTGAAACAGATGCGCAAGGCCACGCTGCGCCGGCTGCTGCTGCGCGAAACGTTCCCGCTGGAATTGGAATTGCACCGCCTGGACTGCCTGGGTTCGTTTGGCGATCTGACACATTTTGATTTTTTGGTGGCGGAGGCCGAGGCGTTGAAAAAACTGCCGGCGATCCGGCCGCCGCTGCTGACGGGAACGGATTTGATCCAGCTCGGCATGAGGCCGGGCCGGGAAATGGGCAGGCTGCTGCGCGAATTGCGCGAGCGGCAACTGGCGGATGAATTGACAACGCCGGACGCGGCGCGGGCGTGGGTGAAGCAACGGCTGGCGGGCGCTTGAGCCTGGCCGCCGCGCGCCGGCGGCTGGCGGAAGATTTTGGGTCTCGGCAAACCAAAAATGCCTCGCCAATAATTGTTGGGCAAAAACAAATCTCCGGCTTGCTTCGCAGTGGCACTCGGCGTTACAGTTTTTTCCGAATTCAACAAAAGATTTTTTATGTCACAAACGGGCCGCCAGTCTCTCAACATCAGCAAGGTGCTCTGCGTCATCATGGGTGGCGGGCAGGGGTCGCGCCTGTTTCCGCTCACGAAGGACCGCGCCAAGCCGGCGGTGCCGCTCGCGGGCAAATACCGCATCGTGGACATTCCGATCTCGAACTGCATCAACTCGCGCTTCCGCCGCATCTACATTTTGACGCAGTTTAATTCCACGTCGCTGCACAGCCACATTTCGCGCACTTACAAATTCGACCAGTTCTCCGCCGGCTTCGTGGAAATTCTCGCCGCGCAGCAAACCTTCAACAACACGTCGTGGTATGAAGGCACGGCGGACGCGGTGCGCAAAAATCTCGTCCACTTTCTCAATCACGATTTCGACTACCTGCTGATTCTGAGCGGCGACCAGTTGTATCGGATGGATTTTCAGGACGTCATCGAGCAGCATCGCGAAACGGGCGCGGACATCACCATCGCCACGCTGCCGGTCAGCCGCGGCGAGGCCGGCGCGCTGGGCATCATGCAGATTGACGGCGAGAAACGCATCACGCGCTTCGTCGAAAAACCGAAAGATCCCGCCGTCTTGGATTCGCTCAAGATTTCACCGGAGATGAATGCGCAGCTCGCCATTCCCGGCGGGCGCGAATCCTATCTCGCCTCGATGGGCATCTACGTTTTCAACCGCAACATCATCACCGCGCTGCTGGACAATCCGCTGTCCGACTTCGGCAAGCACATCATCCCGCACGCCATCAACACGCACCGCGTCTTTTCCTACGTTTACCAAGGCTACTGGGAGGACATCGGGACGATCCGCAATTTCTTCGAGGCGAACCTCGATCTCGTCACCGAGCTGCCGCGCTTTAATTTCTTCGACATGAGCGCGCCCATCTTCTCCCGCCCGCGCTATCTGCCCGGTTCCAAGATCAACGGCGCGCAGATTGACCACGCCGTCATTTCCGACGGCTGCATCATCAACCGCGCCCGCATCGCCAACAGCATTGTCGGCCTGCGCACGATCATCGGCGACGGCACGGAGATGAACCGCGTGGTGATCCTCGGCAGTGACTATTACGAATCGCAGGAATCCGTGGAACAACACGAAAAAGACGGCCTCCCGCGCGTGGGCATCGGCGCGCACTGCAAGATCGAGAACGCGATCATTGATAAAAACGCGCGCATCGGCAACAACGTGGTCATTTCCCCCGCCGGCAAGCCGGAGAACGTGGACCACGAGCGCTACTTCATCCGCGACGGCATCGTCATCATCCC
>CAJAQO010000283.1 GCA_903944085.1 uncultured Verrucomicrobia subdivision 3 bacterium | reverse complement strand
CCGAAAATTTGAATCTCGCGCTTGTGCGTTTCCATCGTTTTTTTCCACAGGTCAAACGCGACCTTCGTCGTGGCGTAGGCTTCGGGCAGCCACGCGCGGATTTTGGCGCGGCCCTCCTCGCTCAACGCGCTGCGCACGCCGCCGGGAACGGCCCACGCGGGATGAATTTTTTTATCGCCGAGCACCTCGATGATTTCCTGGCCGAACTGGCGCAGGCGGATGCCGGCGCGGGCCAACTCTTTGTTCGCGGCGATCAGGCCAAAGACATTGCGCTGCGCCGGGGCCGTGTCCCAGCCGAGCAAAAAATCCGGCGCGCTCAAATGGAAGAAGCTCAACGCGTGACTTTGAATCATCTGGCCGAGATTCATCAGGCGGCGCAATTTATCGGCGGCGGGCGGGATGCTGACAGACATGAGCGCGTCGCCGGCCTTGGCGGACGCGAGCGTGTGGCTCACCGGGCAAATGCCGCAAATGCGTTGCGTGATGCCAGGCATTTCGGTGTAGGGCCGGCCTTCGCAGAATTTTTCAAAGCCACGGAATTCGACGACATGGAATTCCGCGTCGGAAACATTCCCGGCGTCGTCCATGAAAATGCTGATCTTGGCGTGGCCCTCGATGCGGGTCACCGGATCAATAATGATGCGTTTTGACATAACAAATTTTCAACCGAATTTCAGTTGCTCGCCTTCCTGTTTCGGCACGCTGCCGGCCAGCAGTTGCGCGACGAGCGATTTGATGCGCGCGGCGGGCGGCGGACAGCCGGGCAAAAAGTATTCGACCGAGACCATTTCATGCACGGGCCGCACGTTTTCGAGCAATTGCGGCACGATGCCGTCGGCTTTTGGCACGCTGGGGTTGTTCTGCGCGTTTTCGATGTAGGCGCGCTGCAAAACATTTTCCACGTTATCAATGCCAAACGGATTGCGCATCGCGGGCACGTTGCCGGTCACGGCGCAGTCGCCGAATGAGACCAGCACCTTCGTCCGCGCGCGAATTTTGTGGAGAATTTCCAGATTGTCCTCGTTGCAAACCGCGCCTTCGATGAGGCACAAATCCACGTTTTCGGGATAATCCTTCACGTCCACGACCGGGCTGTAAACGAGATCCACCGCGTCGGCGAGATCAATCAGAAACTCGTCGAGGTCGAGGAACGACATGTGGCAGCCGGCGCAGCCGCCCAACCAAACTGTGGCCAAACGAATCTTCATAATTCAATTTATAAATCGGCGGCGATCCATTGTTTTTTCTCGCGCGCGGTGACGATGAACTCCAGCTTGTTTCGGTCGCGCTCCATTTCGCCCACGGTCGAACCTTTGTTGAACAAAGCGCCCGTCGGGCACGACATGACGCACTTCCCGCATTCGGTGCAGGAATCGGAATCGCCCCACGGCATGTTGAGGTCGGTGATGATTTTGGATTTGGCACCGCGGCCGGAAACATTCTTCGTGCCCGCGCCTTCGATGTGCCAGCAAACACGGACACAGCGGTTGCAAAGCACGCAACGATTGTGGTCCATGCCGAACAGGCGATGCGTGATGTCCATGTTCCATTTCGGAAACGTATAATCGTAGCGGACGTGCTCCATGCCCTGCGAATACGCGAGCGTCTGAAGTTCGCAATGGCCGTTGGATACGCACACCGCGCAGACGTGATTCCGCTCGGCGAAGAGCAGTTCCAAAATCATGCGGCGATATTTCCGCAGCCGTTCGCTGTCGGTCTTGACATCCATGCCTTCAGAAACTTTCGTCGTGCAGGCCGGTAGTAGTTTCGGAATGCCGGTAATTTCCACAATGCACAAGCGGCATGCGCCGATGTCATAAACGCCTTCGAGATGACACAACGTCGGAATCTTGATGCCGGCCTCGGTCGCGGCCTGCAATACCGTCGCGCCTTCCTCGGCGCTGATCTGCTTGCCGTCAATGGTCAAAGTTTTGGCAGCCATAAAATTTATTTCGTCGCAGGTTCAGGTTGTTTCGCCGCGCCGTTGGCATGAGGACCAAACGGATCGGGCTGGAGCAGCGCCTCGTATTCGTTGCGGAAAAACCGCAGTGTGCTCATCGTCGGATTCGGCGCGGTCTGGCCAAGGCCGCACAAGCTGGTGTTGCGCACCATGTCGCACAGCTCCTCCAGCTTCGCGAGGTCACGCGCGGTGGCTTTGCGATTCACAATCTTGTCGAGGATGTGGTGCATCTGCACCGTGCCCGCGCGACACGGAATGCATTTGCCGCAGGATTCGTCCATGCAAAATTCCATGAAGAACCGCGCGATCTCGACCATGTTCGTCGTTTGATCCATCACGATCATGCCGCCGGAACCCATGATTGAACCGAGCTTGCCGAGCGATTCGTAATCCACCGGTGTGTCGAGATGCTGCGACGGAATGCAACCGCCGGACGGCCCGCCCGTCTGCACAGCTTTGATCGTGCCGCCGTCGGGAGCGCCGCCGCCCATTTCCTCGACGATGGTGCGCAACGGCGTGCCCATCGGCACTTCGATGAGACCGGTGTTTTTGATTTTTCCGGCGAGCGCAAAAACTTTTGTGCCCTTGCTTTTTTCCGTGCCGATGCCGGCGAACCATTCCGCGCCCTTGCGATAAATCGCCGGGACGTTGGCAAAAGTTTCGACGTTGTTCAGCAGCGTCGGGCAGCCGAACAATCCACTTTCCGCCGGAAACGGCGGACGCGGACGCGGCGTGCCACGCTTGCCTTCGACGGATGACATCAAAGCGGTTTCTTCGCCGCAGACAAACGCGCCCGCGCCGATACGCAGATCAATATTGAAGTTGAACGGTGATTCAAAAATGCCCGCGCCGAGCAAACCGTTTTGTTTGGCCTGCTTGATGGCGATTTGCAGCCGCGAAATCGCCAGTGGATATTCCGCGCGCACATAAATAAATCCCTGGTCCGCGCCGACCGCGTAAGCGGCGATGGCCATGCCTTCGAGCACGCTGTGCGGATCGCTTTCCAGAACGCTGCGGTCCATGAACGCGCCGGGATCGCCTTCGTCGGCGTTGCAGACGACATATTTTTTCGCGCCGGGCGATTTCGCAACCGTGCCCCATTTCAAACCAGTCGGAAAACCCGCGCCGCCGCGGCCACGCAGGCCGCTCTTGACCATCGCCTCGACAACCTCTTTCGGCGGCATTTCATGCAATACTTCGTGCAACGCCTGATAGCCGTCCATCGCGATGTAACTTTCAATACGCTCCGGATCAATGATGCCGCTGTTCGCGAGCACGATGGAAAATTGCTTGGCAAAAAACGCCGACTTCGGATCGGCTTGCGGGATGTTGGTTTTGCCGCCTTGGAGGGCACCAATAATTAACGGCGCATTCTCGGCGGTGACTTTGATGTAAAGCGAATCCTGCGGATCAACCGCCACCAGCGGGCCTTCGCAGCAGAGCTTCATGCAGCCGACCCCGCGCACTTCGACTTCGTTTTGCAGGCCGGCATTGGCGACGGCTTTGTCGAGCTGTTCCTTGACGCCTTTCGAGTCGGACGACATGCAGCCGGCCGCCATGCAGCAGCGCAAAATAATTTTTTTGCGCCCGGCCAGTTCCTTTTCTTTGATTGAAATAAGATCGTTGAGAATCATTTTTGCATCCAATGGTTGATGTGTTCGAGCGCGGATTCCGGCGTGGCACGCGGCGTGACCGTGCCGTCATAAACGACCGCTGGCGCAATGCCGCAGGCACCGATGCACCGCGCGGTCAGCAAGGAAAGTTTGTTGTCCGCCGTGGTCTCACCGGCGCGAACTTTGTGCTTCAGCGTGATGGCATCCAGGATTTTGTCCGCGCCCTTCACATAGCAGGCCGTGCCCATGCAAACGACACAGGCATGTTCGCCCTGCGGCTTGAGCTGGAAAAAATGATAAAACGTCGCGACGCCATAAACGCGGCTCGGCGGCAGCTTGAGCTTGACAGAAACAAAGAGCAGCAGATCGTCTTCGAGGTAACCAAACAGTTCCTGCGCCTTGTGCAAGACCTCGATCAAGGCGTCCTGCCGGAATTGGTGCTTCTTCATATGCACTTCCAAAATTTTGAAACGCTTGTCCCCACTGGCATGTTCCAGCATGGCAAGGATCCGTTTTTTTTGCGGTTTGGCAACGCTCGCATTCATAGTATTAAGACTCTTTGCTTTGGATATTTGAAATTAAACATATTTGATATTAACGACTAAACACATTTTTTGGCAAAAGAGCACCATGAATTGTCTTTTTTCGGACCACCCGCGAGTTCCAGGCGGCCAATGTCAAAAAAAGCAAACTTATTGTCAATTTAGGTGAAGCTTAAACCGGGCTGTTACATCAGTTTTAAGTTGCGGACTATGTGAGAAATTTAAGACCATTTATAGCCCGCAAAGAAACATCACCAATACAACAACCATCACTGACATCGCAAACAACAAAATTATGCATGCGAGAAAAATCCTCACCGCCAAATTCACCACGTTCCTGTTGTGCTTGTGCGCCGCCAGTTCGCGCGCGAGTGAAGCCGACATCAAGATCCCCCGGCTGGACACCGTAACTTTCGACGGCTTGGGCGGCATCGGCGGATATGCGCTGATGTATTTTGGCATCGTGATGTGCGCCATCGGTGCCGGCTTCGGGCTGATGCAATATTGGCAGACGCGGGCGCTGCCGGTGCATAAATCCATGGCCGAAGTGTCCCAGACCATTTGGGAGACGTGCAAAACTTACTTGTGGCAGCAAGGCAAATTTCTCGCCGTGCTGTGGCTGCTCATCGCGGCGTGCATGTTTTTTTATTTTAAAGTCCTCGAACACGACAGCCTCGGCAACGTGGCGGTGATTCTCGCCGCGTCCGTGCTGGGCATTCTCGGCAGCTACGGCGTCGCGTGGTTCGGCATCCGCATCAACACCACCGCCAACTCGCGCACCGCGTTCGCTGCGCTGCGGGGCAACCCGATCAACATCGTCGGCATTCCGCTGCGTTCCGGCATGAGCGTCGGCCTGCTGCTCGTTTGCGTGGAACTGTTTTTCATGATCAGCATTTTGATTTTCCTGCCGAAGGAACTCGTCGGCCCGTGCTTCATCGGTTTTGCGATTGGTGAATCGCTCGGCGCGAGCGTGCTGCGCATCTGCGGCGGCATTTTCACCAAGATCGCCGACATCGGCAGCGACCTGATGAAAATCGTTTTCAAACTGCCGGAAGATGATCCGAAGAATCCCGGCGTCATCGCCGACTGCACCGGTGACAACGCCGGCGACAGCGTGGGACCGACGGCCGACGGTTTTGAAACCTACGGCGTGACCGGCGTGGCACTGATCGCGTTCCTCGCGCTGGCGCTGGCCACCAGCCCGACGATTTGCGCGACGCTCATCATCTGGCTGTTCACCATGCGGGCATTGATGATTGTCACATCGCTGGTTTCGTATTTTCTAAACGAAGGTTTGACGAAAGCCAAATTCGGCGGGCAAAAAGATTTTGATTTTGAAGCGCCGCTGACACATTTGGTATGGATCACTTCGGCGGTGTCCATCGTCTTCACCTTCATGGCCAGTTATTTTCTGCTCTCGAAACAAACGGGCATCAACCCGGAATTGTGGTGGGTGTTATCGGCCATTATTTCCTGCGGCACGGTCGCCGGCGCGGTGATCCCGGAATTCACCAAGATCTTTACCAGCACCAAATCCCAGCACGTCCGCGAAGTGACGACCTGTTCGAAACACGGCGGCGCGTCGCTGAACATTTTGTCCGGCCTGGTCGCCGGCAATTTCTCGGCGTTCTGGATGGGCCTGTGCATTTTGTTCCTGATGTTTTGCGCGTGCCTGCTGGCGACTTACACCGATTCGCCGATCGTCGCCCTGATGCCGGAACACTTCAAATTCGCCGCGCCGATCTTCGCGTTCGGCCTGGTGGCTTTCGGTTTCCTCGGCATGGGACCGGTGACGATTGCCGTGGACAGCTACGGCCCGGTGACCGACAACGCGCAATCCGTTTATGAATTAAGCCGCATCGAAGCGCGCCCCAATATCGCTGCAGAAATTGAAAAAGATTTTGGCTTCAAGCCCGACTTTGAAAACGCCAAACACCAGCTTGAAAAAAATGACGGCGCGGGCAACACCTTCAAGGCCACCGCCAAACCCGTGCTCATCGGCACCGCCGTCGTCGGCTCGACCACGATGGTTTTCGGCATCATCATGCTGCTTCAGGGATTGTATGACGCCCAGGTCGCCTCGGGCGTTCCCGGTCCGTTCAAACCCATCGTGGAAGCCTTGAGCATTGTGCAGCCGGAAATGATTTTCGGCCTGCTGATGGGCGGCGCGGTGATTTACTGGTTCACCGGCGCGAGCATGCAGGCCGTCGTCACCGGCGCGTATCGTGCTGTTGTTTACATCGAGGAGCACATGCACCTCGACGCCACGACCGCTTCGGAAAAAGACAGCAAGGAAGTCGTCCGCATCTGCACGGTTTATGCGCAGAAAGGCATGTGGAACATCTTCATCGTCATTTTCTGTCTGGCGCTCGCGCTGGCGTTTTTCAATCCGTATTTTTTCATCAGCTACCTGATCGCCATCGCCTTCTTCGGTTTGTTCCAGGCGATTTTCATGGCCAACGCCGGCGGCGCATGGGACAACGCCAAGAAGATTGTCGAGGTGGATCTCCGCCAAAAAGGCACGCCCCTCCACGCCGCGACGGTCGTCGGCGACACGGTCGGCGATCCGTTCAAAGACACGTCCTCCGTGGCGTTGAATCCGGTCATCAAATTCACCACGCTGTTCGGCCTGCTCGCGGTGGAGATCGCGGTGACCATTCCGAGCCAGAGTTTCAAGACGCTCATCGGCGGAGCTTTTCTCATCGTCGCGCTTGTGTTTGTGTATCGGTCATTCTACGCCATGCGCATTCCGGAAGAAGATCTGAATGCTGATGACAACGCCGTGAAGGTGAATCAGCCTCAAAAAAAAACGAGTGATGGCGGAATGACCAAAACGGGAACGTCCGGGTCCGGTGAAATTCCCGGCGTCCACGCCGACAAGTCAAGCCGCGGATAAAATCAAGCATGTGTCAAGCCGTCTGCCGTTAAGCAGACGGCTTTTTACTTTTGGAATTTGGACCGATTCCCGATCTGGAGCCTGCGTGAGACGAGGACAAAACCGCAAGTGACTACTGGTAATTCTCCATTCCCGCGCAGGAACAGACCGGATTACGATCGCCGAAGACGTTGTCCACCCGGCTGACATGCGGCCAGAATTTGTAGTCCAGCAAACTCTTCGCCGGGAACGCCGCTTGCTCGCGCGAGTAAGGCCGGTTCCAATTGTCGCTGGCGATCTGGTCGGCGGTGTGCGGGGCGTTCTTGAGCAAATTATTTTTGGCGTCGGCTGAACCGTTTTCGACGGCAGTCATTTCGGCGTGGATGGCGATCATCGCGTCGCAGAAACGGTCCAATTCGTATTTTGATTCGCTTTCCGTCGGCTCCACCATGAGCGTGCCGGCGACGGGCCACGAAAGCGTCGGCGCATGAAAGCCATAATCCATCAACCGCTTTGCCACGTCCTCGGCGGTGGCGGCGTGGAACCCGCGCAAATCCAAAATGCACTCGTGCGCGACGAGGCCGTGGCTGCGGTAAAGCGTCGGGAAATAATTTTCCAGCCGCTTGGAAATGTAATTCGCATTCAGGATGGCGAATTTCGTCGCCTCGGTCAGTCCGTCCGCGCCCATCATCGCAATATACATCCAGGAAATCGGCAGAATGCTCGCGCTGCCCCACGGCGCGGCACTGACCGGGCCGATGTGCTGTTTTGAATTTTTGTCATCGAGTCGGGCCGTGAAAACCGGATGGCTTGGCAAAAACGAAACCAGATGTTTCGCCACGCCAATCGGCCCGACACCGGGACCACCGCCGCCGTGCGGAATGCAGAACGTCTTGTGCAAATTCAAATGGCACACGTCCGCGCCGATGAAACCGGGCGAAGTCAAACCGACTTGGGCGTTCATGTTCGCGCCGTCCATGTAAACCTGTCCGCCGTTGGCGTGGATGATTTCGGAAATGTCCCGGATTGTTTCCTCAAAAACGCCGTGCGTGCTGGGATAAGTAATCATCAAACACGAAAGGTCGGCTTTGTGCGTTTCCGCTTTCGCGCGCAAATCGGCCACGTCAATGTTGCCATTCGCGTCGCACGCAACGGCGACCACTTTCATGCCGGCCATCACCGCGCTGGCGGGATTCGTGCCATGCGCAGAAGTGGGAATCAAACAAACATTGCGATGCGCCTCACCGCGCGATTCGTGATACGCGCGGATGACCAGCAGCCCGGCATATTCGCCCTGCGAACCGGCGTTCGGCTGCAACGAAATGCCGGCAAAACCGGTGCATTCTTCCAGCCAGTCTTCCAGATTTTGAAAAAGAATCTGATAGCCACGCGCCTGACCAAGCGGCGCAAAGGGATGAATCTTTGCAAACTCCGGCCACGAGACGGGAAACATTTCCGCCGCCGCGTTGAGCTTCATCGTGCAGGAACCGAGCGGGATCATCGAAGCCGTGAGCGAGAGGTCGCGCGATTCGAGCCGCTTGATGTAACGGAGCATTTCAGTCTCGCTGTGGTAGCGGTTGAAGACGGAGTGCTGGAGAAATGCCGATTGCCGATTGCCGATTGCCAATTGCCAATTGGTCGCAAGTTCGGCAACCACCGGCGCCGAACCCAGTTTTGGATACGCGTCAACGACCGAAGCGAGAATCTGCTCGATGTCTTTGCTCGTGGTCGTTTCATCGAGCGAGATGTGCAGGTATCTCTGATCGTCCGCGCGCAAATTAATGCCCCGTTTCAAGGCTGCCTCTTTGACCACGAACGAATCGCCGTAGGCATGCACAGTGATTGTGTCAAAGAAGTTTTTGTTCACTAGCGGATGACCAAGCTTTTCCATCCCGGCGGCGAGGATCTGTGTCAGGCCGTGGACGCGCTGCGCAATTTTTTTTAAACCATCCGGCCCATGATAGCAGGCGTAAAGCGACGCCATGTTCGCGAGCAGCGCCTGCGCGGTGCAGATGTTGCTGGTGGCTTTCTCGCGGCGGATGTGCTGCTCGCGCGTGCCGAGCGCGAGGCGCAACGCGGGTTTGCCGCGCGAATCTTTGGACACGCCGACGATGCGGCCGGGCATCTGGCGCTTGAATTCGTCGCGCGTGGCGAAAAATGCCGCGTGCGGTCCGCCGTAGCCGAGCGGCACGCCGAAGCGTTGCGCGCTGCCAACGGCGATGTCCGCGCCGAATTCGCCCGGTGGCTTGATGAGTGTGAGCGCCAGCAAATCCGTGGCGACCGTGAGCATCGCGCCAGCGGCGTGCGCTTTTTCGGCGAAGCCGGAGAAATCGTGAATCGCGCCAAATGTGTCGGGATATTGCACGAGCGCGCCGCAAACTTGGCCGGTGAACTGGAAATTCTCGTGGCTGCCGACGACGATTTCAATGCCCAGCGCTTTTGCGCGCGCGCGGACGACCTCGACCGTTTGCGGATGGCAGTTTTCGGAAACGAAGAAAATATTCCGGCCATCGCGCAGGCGCAGCGACATGGTCATGGCCTCGGCAGCGGCGGTGGCCTCGTCGAGCATCGAGGCGTTGGCGATGTCGAGCGCGGTGAGTTCGCTGACCATCGTTTGAAAATTCAGCAGT
>CAJAQO010000282.1 GCA_903944085.1 uncultured Verrucomicrobia subdivision 3 bacterium | reverse complement strand
GTGGCATCCAATTGCCGATCATAGCACAGGTTTGGAGGCCAAAATGCAGTTTTTAGTCTGGCAAATGCTGAGGATTATTAAAAATTGAACTGCCGATTTGCGGACGAAGCTGCCGGAGCAGCGAAAGACGCACCGGGAGCTACAGATTTGGCAGCGGTATCTGGAGATTTGCTGTCTAATTATAGACATTTGCCAGCGGTATCTGCGGATACCGACCCCGAATCTGCAAAAGTGGCACCGGTATCCGCCGAAGATCACTCATGGGCCGCAGCCGACGGGCGTTCGTGCGCCGGCGAGCCGCCGGAATTTGCCCGCCACGCTGCCAAATCCCCGGCCCCGCCACGACAAACACCACGCGACCGAGCATCGCGCAGGGTGCTGGACGCAAATCCGCAAATCCTGATTAAATTCCGGGCTGGACAAGAGCCGAAAGGCCAAACACATTCAGTTGCATTAAATCGGATCGGCGAACGTGGCCAATGGTAGGCTCAATAATTGGCTGTTCATTATCTGTTAGCCGGCTTTACGTTTATGAAAATACGACCCGCACATATTCGCATTAAGGATGATCCCGAATGGAGTAAGACGCACATTGAGGTAAGAGTCATTTGGGTTCGGGAGTGTAAAGATAGAAGCGACCTGCAAGAAGTTGAGGTTGCTTTCATGTTGCCACGCACACAGAAGCCGCTGGATGAGGTCAGACGCGACGCCATAGAGAGAGCTAATCAGGTATTGCGTGAGACTATCGCTCCACCACTGCCATCGACTTCTGTGAGAGAAATGAAACAGCGAGAAAAGATGCGAGAGTTATTTCGACTTTATCCTGGCGAGAGGGCGCGCGTAATTGAGGCGTATGCTCAATCAGAGCAGCGCGGCGAGGTTACACGAGCAAGAAACAATGGCGACCTCACACCACATGACTACGCCTACATACTTTTCGCCGACGGTATATCCAAGGGCTGGATTTATGAGTGAGGAAAGCATCCAGAAAACAGACTTGCCTCCGACGCAGTCAGCCATTGCTGTAATTGGTGGCATCCTCGGATTGATTTCGCTATTCATCGGCATCTTCGCAGCCGTGCCAGCAGTGGTTCTTGGCCACATTGCCTTAGTGAGAGTCGGGCAGTCGTCAGGCCGACTCACCGGCAAAGGCTTGGCGATATTTGCTTTGATCACTGGCTATATCACGATCGCGTTGTTTGCGTTTCGCATGATAAGCAGAGGTTGATTATCGCAAGAGCCGAGCCGCCTAATCACAGTCTAGCTGCACCGCTCCCGACCTTCCCGCTTTAGCGCGCGGCAGAAAATCGTTGGGTCAATCCTCCTCGTCTTCGTCCCCGGATTTTTCCCGATTTTCCGAGGACGAGGAGGAGTCGGAGCCAGCCGGCGATTCAGTTTGCGCTCGCAAACGGCGGCGGGATTTCACAGATTCGTGGCGATTTAACAACCGAATCCGGCGCGGTGCGCCGGGTTCCGCCTAAAACCATGCTTTGGTGGACCTATCAGCAATTGCGCGTGAGCAGCGCCAAGACCCGGCTGGCCGTCGTGCAAAAACTGGCGGACAGCGGCGATCCGGATTCCGTCGGCCCGCTGGTGTTTGCCTTGAACGACAAGGAAGCCGGCGTGCGCTGCGCGGCGGCCAAGGCGTTGATGCGGTTTCATGACCGCCGCGCCGTGGAGCCGCTCATCAAGATGCTGCGCGATCCCGTGCCGCTGGCGCGGGCGGCGGCGGCGGAGACGCTCGGGCATCTCGGCGACCCGCTGGCGGTGAACCAGCTCGTGGGCTTCCTGCGCGACGCGGACCCGATTGTGCGGACGATCGCGGCGCGCAGCCTCACGCGGCTGGGCTGGAAGCCGGGGACGGATTCGCACCGCGTGCTGCAGATTCTGGCGATGGGGCAGTTGCAGCAACTGGTCGCGCTCGGCCCGGAAGGCGTGACGCCGCTGCTGGAGCTGCTGCGCAACGGCACGCCGAACAAGCAATTTTCCGCCGTGAAGGCGCTGGGCGAAATCAGCGATCCGCGCGTGCGCCCGGCGATGCTGGAAGCGCTGCGCAAGCCGAGTCCGGCGGTGCGCATCGCGGCGCTCGGCACGCTGGAGCGGCTGGCCGATCCCACGACGTATCCCGAAGTGGAAAAGCTTTTGCGCGATCAGAATCCGAGCGTGCGCGGCGCGGCGGTGGAGGCGGCCAACCGCTGCGGCGGCACGCGCGCGGTGCCGGCGCTGGTCAAATGCCTGAAGGATGCTTCGTGGGAAGTGCGCCAAGCCACGGCCAACGCGCTGGGCGCGCTGGGCGAGCGTTCGGCGGTGGAGGGCTTGTGCATGTTGCTGAACGATCCGGACCGCGACGTGCGCGAAAGCGTGATCACGGCGCTGGGGCAGATTGGCGACCGCCGCGCGATCGTGCCGCTGGTGCCGGCGCTGCTGGACGTGGAAAGCGCCGTGCGCACGCTGGCCACGGCCACGCTCCAGCGGCTCGACCGGCATTGGGAACAGAACGAAACCGTCCGCCAGGCGGTGCCGAAGATTCTCGCCGCCCTGAGGCATCCCGATTACTGGGTGCGCTACAGCGCCACCAAACTTTTGGAACTGCTGAAGATTGACCCGAACCATCTGCCGGCCGATCTGCCCGCGCCCGCGCCGGAGAAGCCGGCGGCCGAGACGGCGGCGCATCCGGCGGTGGTGGTGCTGGCGGACATGCTGTTCGACCGCGACCGCGATTTCCGGCTGGCCGCCGCGAACGCGCTGGGGCAGTTGCGGGACAAGAGCGCCGGTTCGGTGCTCGTGGCCGCCGTGCACGATGCGGATTTTGCCGTGCGCCAGGCCGCGCAAGCCGCGCTGGCGGCGTTGAACTGAATTGATTTGTGGGGTGCGGCGACACGTCGCCGCCTTCCCACTGGGAGACATGTCTCCCAGTTCCAAAGCGCGGTCGTGCCCGCGCACCCCAAGGCGTTGAACTGAATTGATTTTGCGGCGCGCGGCGGGCAATCTGTTGCTGGCGTAACAACACGCCGGATTCAACTTGTGGCCAGTGCAACCAACAACCAACCGCCCCGCCAAGTCCTGTTCGTGGATGACGAGCCGGATTTTCTGCTGCTGGTGAAGGAAAATTTCGGCGTGCTGAGCGCCGGCCATTGGTGCCTTCACGGCGCGAGCACCGCGGACGCCGCCCTGGAGCTGCTCAAACAGCAGAAGCTCGATCTCGTGGTGGTGGACGTGAACATGCCGCTGCTCGACGGCATCCAGTTTTTAAACCTGCTGGCCAAGCGGTTTCCCGACCTGAAAAAAGTCACGCTCACGGCGTTCGCGTCCGAGGAAAAGCGCTCGGCCTGTCTCGCGGCGGGCGCGGAATTGTTCATCGAGAAACCGCATTCGGACGAAGGCTTCAAATCGGTCTATGCCATGCTGGACGATCTGATGAACTGGGTGCCGCAGCAGGGTTTTCAAGGCATGTTGCGCCGCGTCGGTTTGCAGGACGTCATCCAGATGGAATGTCTCGGCCGCAATTCTTCCGTGCTCGAAATTTATAACGAGCATGTGCTTGGCCGCATTTACATCGAGGACGGAAACATCATCCATGCGGCCGGTGGCGAGCTGACGGGCGAACGCGCGTTGCAGCGGCTGCTGGCGCTGCCGGGCGGCTCGTTTGAACTCGTGCCGTTCGAGGCGCCGCCGGAAAACAGCATCAGCGGGCCGTGGGAATTTCTGCTGATGGAGGCCGCACGCGTGCGCGATGAAATCGCCGCGCAAAAAATTCCCGGCGAGCCGGAAGTGGATCCGAAGACGCTCGCCGCGCCCACCACCGTGTCGGTGCGCGTGATGGAGACGTTGATTTGTTCCGGCACGGGCAAACCGCTTTACGACGCGGAATGCACCAACGTGGAAAGCCGCGTAACGCTCTTGAAAACCGTGGCGCAGCACGCCGCCCAGCTCGCGCAAATCCTGCCGCTCGGAAATTTTGACCGCCTCGAAATGCAGTTGGCCGACGGCCGGGCCATCGCCCAGACGCGCCCGGACCGCCTGGTTTTTGTGAGCGTCACCAATCTTCCCGCCAGCCCATGAAAGACCCCGCCCAGCAATGGCTCGTGGACCGCGCCTCGCCGCCGGGAATGCTCGGCTGCGGCCTGCGCCGGCCGGACGGCAAATTCGTCTGTCGCAGCGTTGAAGAGATTTGCCCGCCGGCCAAGCTCGAAAAACTGCTTGAACAGTTCGCCACGCTGCGCGCGGTGGTGTTCGCGGGCCGGTTCTCGCCGCGCTGGAGCACTTGGGCGTTTGAACAGGGCCAGATCCGATTCGTGCCGCGTTCGGATGGCTGGCTGCTCGCCCTCGTCGTCCGCACCGAATCCGACGCGCTGCCCAGCCTTGACCCGCTGTCGCAGGAATTTCTTGCGCTCGATCTCGGCCGGTAATTCTCTTTTTGCTTTTCCTTTTCCCGTCCGCCGTCATCTTTGTGCGCGTGGAACTCACCACCGCCGAAATCCGCCGCGCCGTCCGCGCCGCGCTTGCCGAAGACCTCGGCAGCGGCGACGTGACCACGCTCGCCACGGTTCCGCCGGGCACCAAATCCGTCGCGCTCATGCGGGCGCGCGAACCGCTGGTCGTCGCGGGCATTCAATTTGCCGAGATCGCGTTCAAACTGCTTTCGAAAAAAATCCAAATTAAAAACTTCGCGCGCGACGGCCAGCGCGTGCAGGCCGGCGAAACGATTTTGAAAATCTCCGGCTCGTCGCGCGCCATCTTGAACGCGGAGCGCGTCGCGCTGAATTTCGTCCAGCGGCTTTCCGGCGTTGCCACCGCCACCGCGCAATTCGTGGACGCGATCCAAGGCACTTCGGCAAAAATTCTCGACACGCGCAAAACCACGCCCGGCTGGCGGCGGTTTGAAAAATTTGCCGTGGCCGGCGGCGGCGGGAAAAATCATCGCCTCGGACTGTTCGACATGGTTTTGATCAAGGACAATCATCTCGTCGCGTTGCGCAACGAAAAGCCCAACGCCATCGCCGCCGCCATTCTTCGCGCCCGGAAAAAATTTCCAAAACTCAAAATCGAAGCCGAAGCCGACACGCTAGAACAAGTTGCGCAAGCCGCCGATGCCGGCGCGGACATCATCCTGCTCGACAACATGACGCCCGCGCAATTGCGTTCGGCGGTGAAAACAATTCGCGACCGCGCGAAAACCGAAGCCAGCGGCGGCGTGAATTTGAAGACCGTCCGCAAGATTGCGGCGACCGGCGTGGATTTTATTTCCGTCGGCGCGATCACGCATTCGGCCCGCGCAGTGGACATTGGACTGGATTTTGAAAACTGACTTGAGCCACAGATGAAACACAGATTTACAAACCGGAATCCTATTTGTGTTTCATCTGTGTCCATCTGTGGCTAATAAAAAATGACGACCGACGCCAAAATCCTTTTTGCCTTGCGCGCCAATTCTGACGGCGTGTCTGGCGCACAGTTGGCGGAGCAGCTTGCCATCAGCCGCGCGGCGGTCTGGTCGCGCATTGAGGAATTGCGCCAGGTTGGTTTCGCCATCGAGGCTGGCCCGCACTTTGGCTACCGGCTGGTCGGCGAGCCGGACGCGCTGCTGGCAGATGATTTGATGGCGCGCCTCGGCCAGACCAAAGTCGTAGGCCGCGACATCCGCGTGTTTGAAGAAACCACTTCCACGAACGACGTGATCGAAAAACTCGCGCGCGATGGCGTGAAGGAAGGCGCCGTCGTTTTCGCGGAGTCGCAGACGAAAGGCCGCGGCCGGCTCGGCCGCAAATGGATGTCGCCCACGCGCAAAGGACTATGGTTTTCCGTTTTACTCCGGCCCAATTTGCAGCCGCAGGAAACGACGCAGTTGACGGTGGCTTCGGCCACGGCGCTGCGCCGCGCCATCCATTCGGTCACCGGTTTGTCGGCGGAAATCAAGTGGCCGAACGACTTGCTCATCGGCGGGAAAAAAGTCGTCGGTATCCTCACCGAGATGAGCGCGGAAGTGGATCGCGTGCGCCACGTCATCCTCGGCATCGGCGTGGACGTGAACCAGGACGCGGCGGAATTTCCGGTGGAGTTGCGGAAGATCGCCACTTCGCTCAAGATCGAGGCGGGCGGGGAAATTTCCCGCGCGGAGCTGGCGACGGAAATTTTGCGCGAACTGGATGTGGATTACGTGCGGATTTGCGGCGGAAAATTTTCGCAGGTGGCCGACGAATGGGAAGCCGGCTGCGCGACCATCGGCAAAAAAGTTTCGGTGCAAATGGGTTCCCGCTTGATTCGCGGCTGCGCCGAGGCGCTGGACGATGACGGCGCGCTGCTTGTGCGCACCGAGCACGGTCATCTGGAACGCGTCATCGGCGGCGACGTGACGCTGGAGAAATGAATTTCCAAATGCCAAATGCCAATTGCCAATTTGACGGCGACAAACGGTGCCAGTTTTTCAATTGGAAATTGGCAATTGCAATTTGAAAATGATCCTGCTTTTTGACATCGGCAACACGCACACGCACATCGGTCTGGCGGACGACCGGCGCGTGGCGCAACAGACAGACATCCCGACGCTGACGTGGTTCGGCGGCGGCGCGGCGGCGCTCGTCAAAAAATTTACCGGCAAAAATAAAATTGCCGGCGCGGTTTTATGCAGCGTCGTGCCGCGCGCCACGCCGCTCGTCCGCAAAACCGTCCACGCGGTTTGGAAATTAAACACGCTGGAACTGAACCCGAAAACCATCCGCGGCGTGGGCATTGATTATCCCCAGCCAAATTCCATCGGCCCGGACCGGCTCGCGAATGCGGTGGCCGCCCGCCAGCGCTTCGGCGCGCCCGTCGTTGTCGTTGATTTCGGAACGGCGGTCACATTTGACGTGGTAGATTCACGCGGCAATTACATTGGCGGCATCATCGCGCCAGGGCTGGCGGTGATGACGGATTATCTGCACGAAAAAACCGCGCTGCTGCCCAAAATCAAAATCCGCGAGATAAAATCCGCCGTCGGCAAAAGCACCGAGCAGGCGATGTTGGTGGGCGCGGTGCATGGCTATCGCGGGCTGGTGCGCGAGCTGATCGCTGAGTTGAAACGCGAGCTGGGCGCAAAACATCTGCCGGTCGTCGCCACCGGCGGTTATGCGAAATTAATCGCGGCGAAGCTGCCGGAAATTTCCGCCGTGGCACCGGACTTGACCCTCGAAGGCCTGCGGTTGGTCTGGCAGCGGAAATAACGGCGAGCTGTTTTACGAAAGCGTCTTCACGGTTTCCACTTTGGTGATGAGCCAGTCGCCTTCCACTTTCTTGAGCTGAAAGTGCATTTCCTGCACGCCGAAATCTTTGCTGTCGCCGGCATTGACCTTGGCGGCGCAGCTCACGTCGGCGGTCAGTTTGTCGGCGGCGAGGCGGACGGTCACGTCGAGGAACTGGACGTTCAGCGTGGTCAGGCTGGTAAAAGCACCGGCGGCGGCTTCCCGGATTTCGTCGCGCCCGGACAATGTGTGGGCGGGATAACCGGTCACGTCAAAATGGATTTCAGCGTCCACGGCAAAATAGCCGATGAGATTGCTGACCTTGGTGGCGCGCGTGATGTTGCCGTCGCTGGCAACGATGGTGGCCGTGCTGGCGAGGCTTGAGATTTTTTTCAGCACCAGTTTTTCCGGGCTGGGAAACAAAATCGTCCAGCACCAGAAACCGAGCGCAGCGGCGGCGGCCAGCAGCATGAGACGGACAGCGATTTTCATAGGAGTAATTTCCCGACAATCCGGTTGCGTTCAGCGCGGCCTTGCGTGTGAAAATCAAACGGCATGGAGCGGTTGTCGCCGACGACGTAATATTGATCCGGCCCGCATACGATCGGCGCGTGTTCCCAGTCGCAGGAAAATTTGACGTAAGGTTCATCCAACGGCTCGCCGTTGATGAACGCACGGCCGCCGTGAAAAGCCACGGTTTCGCCGGGCAGGCCGATGATGCGTTTCATATACAGGATGCTGGGATTGGCGAGACCGCCCGGTTCGGAAAGCCGGACGGAAACGATGTCGCCGCGCTGCGGTTCGTGGCGAAGATAGGCCAGACGGTTGATGCAATTGATCTGGCCGGTGTGATACGTCGGCAACATGGAAATGCCGTCAATGCGAATCGGCAGCAGCACGAACTTGAACGTGACGAAACACGTGACGACCAGCACCGCGATGCGGATCAGCGTGGTTTTGGGCCGCCGGCCGATGGTCAGCACCTGCAGCCAGTGCGGCCGGGATTCGTTCGCGTTTTGCACGCTGGTATTAAAACGGAATCCAGCCAAAAGTTGCGAGCAGATTCAGTCCCAAACCCCAAGTCCGAAGCCCGAAGTCTTCAACGACGCGTGAGTTTTGGCTTTAGACTTTGGACTTTGGACTTTAGACTGATTATTTATGTCCAGTAGCCGCCGACAATATCCGTTTCACCTGATCGAACCCAAATGGCAGCAAACTTGGGAGCAGCAGCAGGCTTTCCGCGCGTTCAATCCGAACGAGGAAATTCCCGCGAACCATCCATTTGCTGTTCGTCACGGACTTTCCGGCAAGGTGGCCGCAACGCAGTTGCCGCCGAAGTTTTACATCCTCGACATGTTTCCGTATCCGAGCGGCGCGGGCTTGCACGTCGGGCATCCGGAAGGCTACACGGCCACGGACATTCTCGCGCGCTATCGTCGCGCGTGCGGCTTCAACGTGCTGCATCCGATGGGCTGGGATTCGTTCGGCCTGCCCGCCGAACAATACGCCGTCAAGACCGGCCAGCACCCGCGCGTGACGACCGAGGCGAACATCGCCAACTTTACGCGCCAGATCAAAAGCCTCGGCTTCAGCTACGACTGGTCGCGCGAACTCGCCACGACGGACGTGGAATACTTCAAGTGGACGCAGTGGATTTTCCTCAAGCTCTACAATAGCTATTTCGACGCGGAAAAAAACTCTGCCCGACCGATTTCTGAACTAATCGCAAATCGCAAATCGCAAATCGCAAATGAATCCGCCGAAAGCTTGCGCGCCTTCGTTGATTCTAAGCGTCTCGCCTACGTCAGCGAAGCGCCGGTGAACTGGTGTCCCGAACTCGGCACCGTTTTGGCGAACGAAGAAGTCATTGATGGCAAGAGCGAAGTCGGCGGCTTTCCAGTCATCCGCAAGCCGATGCGTCAATGGATGCTCCGCATAACCGCCTACGCCGAGAAACTGCTGGCCGACCTCGACACGATTGACTGGAGCGACTCGCTTAAGG
The DNA here is from genome assembly GCA_903944085.1 of uncultured Verrucomicrobia subdivision 3 bacterium. GTDB lineage: Bacteria > Verrucomicrobiota > Verrucomicrobiia > Limisphaerales > UBA11358 > UBA11358. The sequence continues at coordinate 22 of CAJAQO010000282.1, read as the reverse complement.
AAATGCAGCGGAACTGGATTGG
>CAJAQO010000281.1 GCA_903944085.1 uncultured Verrucomicrobia subdivision 3 bacterium | reverse complement strand
GCTAACGGTGGCCGGCCAGTCCGAGGTGCGGGAGTATCAGGCCTTCGGCATTTTGGGTGACGACCAGATTGGCCTGCCCTGCGACATCATCACCGTGACGTTTGCGGGTTGAAATAAATTCAACAGCAACACCCCTCCGGCCTTCAATCAGCCGGGGGGCTTTTTCTTGCCGGGAAGAAATCGGCCAAAGACAGTTTGGGGTGGATGAACGGGGCAAAGGGCGGTTGAATTGTTGTCGCGCGAAGGGCGCGAAGGCGGCGAAGTCGCGGAGCGTCGCAATGACAATAGCCCAGGTTAACCTATTTCCCTTGTCTCCGCACATGCGGAATTCCGCGCTCCAGCAGGTTATTTGAATAGCGTGTGGTCAGTTGATTAAGCCGACTGAAAATATGTTGGATATACGGACCTCCCCGATTTTTCTCCGTGTAGAACTGATTGGCATATTTCCAAAAGGCCGTTGGCTCACACGCTGTATCCGTCTGGTGAACTGCGCCAGTGAGTGGCACAAAAGCTGACGACGGGAAGGGCTTCAGTTGGACTGGCGGGCGGCGGCGCGTTTGGCTTTGGCCCAAGCCGCGGGTGTGAGGGCTGGCACTTCAGACGTTTTCGCCTTGGGCAGGCGTTCAAAAACGTCATGGAGATATTCGGCCGGATTGATGCCGTGGCGGCGGCAACTGCCCAGCACGGAGTAGATCACTGCACTGCGTTGCCCAGCCTCGGGATGCCCGACGAACAAAAAGTTTTTCTTTCCGATTGCGGTGGGACGAATGGAGTTTTCACAGGCATTGTTGTCGATGGCCAGCCGGCCGTCGTCCACGTAGCGGATCAAGGCGGCCCAGCGGGCGAGGGTATAATCAATGGCCTGGCCAAGTAGACTCTTGGGCAGCACCCGCCGCCGCACGATTTCCAAGGCCCGGCGCAGTCGTTCCAGAATGGGTCGGCTTTGCCACGCGCGCACGGCCGCCCGGAGTTGCGGTCCGGCGTGCTGCTCGCGCAGCTGTTTTTCCACGGCGTAGAGCCGGCCGATCTGGCCCACGAGCCACGCCGCCGAGCGACCTTCACCCAAGGCTTCATGCAGACCCCGACGCGCGTGTGCCCAGCAACCGATCAATACCAACTCTTCGCCCCGCTCCCGCGCCAAAGATTCATAGACGCCATAGCCATCGGTCTGGAGTTTCCCACGAAAACTTTTCAGGAACTCGCGTGGTCCTTCCCGCGAGCGGCTCACGTGCCACTCGAACACCACATCGCCCTGCGGCTGACTGTAAGTCCACAGCCAGCCGGACTGGCTTTTGCCTTTCACATCCGGATCCAGATAACGGATCGGGGTTTCGTCAGCTTGCAAATAATCGCCGGCCACCAACCCGGCTTTCATCTCCCGGTAAATCGGCGACAACCAATCGGCGGCCGCTTCCACCCAGCCGCACAGCGTCTGGCGGGAAAGGTTCACGCCGTGGCGTTCGCGGTAAATCCGTTCCTGCCGGTAGAGCGGCAGATGATCCTCATACTTGCCCACGATCACCTGGGTGAGCAGACCCGCACCGGGCAGCCCCTTCTCGATCAACCGGGCGGGCAGCGGCGCGATGACGATGCGTTCGGCGTTCGCATACTTGGGCCGGATGTAGAGCCGCTTGATGAACTTCGCCGGCTTCCAGTCCAACTCCTCGGTGACTTCCTCACCCAGCTTGCGCCAGCCCGCGGGCTGTTGCTGCACTTCCACCGGTTCGAGCACCACGCGCTCGGTCTCCAGATGCGCGGGCAACGGCTGGCGCACCGGACGCGCGGCGATGGTGACCCGTGCGGGCGTTGGCTTGGCCACCACCGGAGTCGGCGCGGTCAGCGCCGCCAGACCGGCCAACAACAGCTCGAGTTGTTTGGGGTCGAGACTTTCGTTCTTGGTTCCGCCGAAGTAACGCTTGAGGAAAAGTTCGAGTTTTTGACGGAGCAGTTTGTTCTCGGTTTGCAGGGTCGCGAGCGATTGTTGAAAATCGTCTCGCAGTTGCGTGATGAGGGCGCGCGCCTCGTCCAGCGAGGTGATTTGATTGGCGAGCGTGGCGTCCATCGTGAGTTGCCAAATCAGACGCGCCCGCCGCGAAAAAGTTCAAACTTTTTGGAACAATTTTACGGTGATAATTTTACGTCTCGCGCTCATACCACGGCCGCATTTTTGCGCCGCGCAAATCGACGCCATCCGTCAGCATCGCCAGCGCCTGCGGCGTCAAATTCAGTTTGGTGGTTTGCGGTTCGAGATTTTTCGGCCAGGAAAAAGTTCCAGCTTCCAACCGTTTTGTCAGCACCCAGAGGCCAGTTCCGTCCCAGCACAAAATTTTTAAACGCGTGTGCCGCCGGTTGGAAAATACAAACAAGGCACCGCCGCGCGGATCTTCTCTGAGCCGCTCCGTCACCAGCGCGTGGAGACCGTTGAAGCCATTCCTCATGTCACACGGTTCGACGGCGACGAACACTTTCAAACTGCCGGAAAAACTTAGCATGGCTGGGTTAAGGCTCGCACCAAGATCGCCGCCAAGACGGCTTGTTTTTCATCGCCGACTTCCACGTGCGCCCCACCGGGCAACTGCAACACCAGCCCGGTGCCGGCCGTAGCGATTGGGGCCGAGGCCACGACGGCTTCCAAGAGCCGTAAGCGCGGCGGTCGGACGGAGGGCTTCGGGCGACGATGCTGCACCCAGCGGGACAAAGTTGAATATTTAAGTCCGGTTCGCCGGGCAAACTGCGGCACCGACTCGTTGCTCCGGTCTAACGCGGCCAGGATGTCCCGTCGTTGGGCTTTCGATACCCGCAACCTCCCTTTGGTGTCCGCGACCACGGGCACCTTCGGCAGCACTGTCGCCGCCGATGAATTGTCAGATCCACTCGTAGCTATCATAGCTCTCAGAACTACAATAACCGCGAGAATTTAGATAGAGGTCCTATGGCTGACGCTTACTCTTGAACGCTATCCTTCGCGTCATTATCAGAACATTCACTAAATTCGTCTGACATAATTTATTCCGTTCAATCAGAAAAATTCGTCGTAAAGGTAGTTCGCAGACTCTGGATTACGTTTTGGCAACGGCAAAACCATTTGAAGCGCGTCTTCCATTTCGTCGCTATATCCAATGGCTTCAATAAAGCCACCTTCGCGTGCGCGTAACGTTTGGGCGAAAGCTTTTTCCGCCTCGGACAACCCCATAGCTTGACCGAGATAATCCCGGTCTTCGGAAGAGGACAATCGCAACATGATCTTCAAATTGGTATTTTTTAGCGCATCGGCTGCAATTTTGGTCGGTATCTGTTCCACGATGATAATGCCCTGTCCTAAGGCGCGAATTTCG
>CAJAQO010000280.1 GCA_903944085.1 uncultured Verrucomicrobia subdivision 3 bacterium | reverse complement strand
ATGGCATGTTTGAAACTCCAAAACGTGTCGGGCGTCCGGGGACTGATGAGCAAAACTTTCATGTGGCGATGTAAAAAAGAAACCGCGATTGAAAGCTAGTCCTGAAACGAACCCGCCGCAAGGTTTCTTGGAATGCGCCGGCAATTCGCCGACAGCTTCGACCACCGATCAAGCCAGCTCGATGCCGACCGGGCAATGATCGCTGCCCAAAATTTCCGGGCGGATAAAGGCTTTTTTCAACTGCGGACGGAGCGATTGGGAAATGAGAAAATAATCAATGCGCCAACCGATGTTCCGCGCCCGCGCACCGCTCAGCGGACTCCACCAACTGTAATGTCCACCGCCCTTTTCAAATTCGCGGAAGGTGTCCACAAAACCGGCGTTCACAAACGCGGTGAAGCCGTTGCGCTCCTCGATGGTGAAGCCGTGATTGCGAACATTGGCCTTGGGATTCGCGAGATCAATCTCCGTGTGCGCGACATTCAAGTCGCCGCAGAAAATCACGGGCTTTTTCTTTTCCAACTTTTTCAGGTAGGCGAGAAAATCCTTATCCCAAATTTGACGGTAAGGCAGCCGCTCCAGTTCGCGCTTGGAATTTGGCGTGTAAACGTTGACCAGAAAAAAATCTTTGTATTCGGCCGTGAGCACGCGGCCTTCCTTGTCATGTTCGACGATGCCGACGTGCGGCGTGACTTTCAGCGGACGCTCTTTCGTGAAAATGGCCGTGCCGGAATAGCCTTTCTTCTCAGCGGAGTTCCAGAACGTCGTGTAGCTCGCGGGCCAAAGCTGCTCGACCTGGTCGGGCGTGCATTTGGTTTCTTGCAGACAAAGAATGTCGGGTTTCTCGGTGGCGAGAAATTCCAGAAAATTTTTCTTCAGCACGGCGCGCAGGCCGTTGACGTTCCAGGAAATTAATTTCACGCGCAGAATAATAAACCACGGATGGGCACGGATAAACACGGATGTTTGAGTTTCAATCTTAATCGTAATCATGCTCTTAATCCTAATCGCCGGGCGGATGACGATTACGACGAGGATTAAGATTATGAGCCAAGGCTCGTTGACGCTGACGCCAAAGGCGGCTACCTTGCTGGCAGTTAAAAATGATTGCCAACCTTGCCAGCAAACCGACCACCGCGCCGAATTTCCGCACCGGCGACGAGCGCCTGGTCAAACTCACGGCGAGCGCCGCCAACAAAGTATCCACGCTGCTCACCAAGCAAGGCCGGCCCACGGGCGTGCTGCGCGTGGCCGTCGTCGGCGGCGGCTGCTCCGGGCTGCAATACAAAATGGATCTGCAGGACGGCCCGGCCAGCCGCGACATCCTCGTTGAAAGCGGTGGCGTGCGCGTCGTCGTGGATCCCAAAAGCGCGCTTTACGTCACCGGCAGCGAACTGGATTACATCGAGGCGTTGCAGGATGGAGGCTTCAAGGTGAAAAATCCCAACGCGGCCACGAGCTGCTCGTGCGGCGAAAGTTTCAGCGCGTGATGCAATTAAAAATTCAAAATGAAAAATTAAAAAACGGCCGGGTCTTTGCCGTTCATTTTGAATTTTGCATTTTTAATTTTTAATTGTGGCAGACAACTTCGCCCTGCTGAACGAACCGCGCCGGCCGTGGCTGGATGCCGATTTGCTCAAACAGAAATTTCTCGCCCTGGCATCCGCTGCACATCCCGACCGCGTCCACAACGCGAGCGAAGCCGAAAAGACCGAAGTCACGCAGCGTTACGCGCAGCTAAATGCGGCGTTCAATTGTCTCGTCGAACCAAAATCACGACTGCTCCACCTGCTTGAATTGGAACTCGGCGCGAAGCCGAAGGACATTCAGACGATTCCCGCCGGGCTTGCCGATTTGTTTGCCGAGGTCGCAAACAATTGCCGGAGTGCTGATGGATTTCTCGCCGAGAAAAGTCAGACTACGTCGCCGCTGGTGCAAGTCCATATGTTTGAACGCGGCCAGGATTGGATCGAGAAGCTAAACGGCCTGCAAAAAAAACTAAACGAGTTGCGCGAACAATTGACGAGCGAATTGAAAGCGCTCGACGCCCGATGGATTTCGGCGGCTGCGGTTTCGCGCCGGGAAATTCTGCCCAAGCTGGAGGAACTTTACCGGCTGTTGGGCTATTTCAACCGCTGGAACGGCCAGATTCAAGAGCGCGTGGTGCAGCTCTCGTTTTAAGCTGCGGAGCAGCGGCAGAAAATAGCCCACGGTGAAACCGTGGGTTTATGATTTGCATATTTGAAAAGCCCCGGCAGGGGCGAAAGAAAAATTTGTTGGCGAGTTGTCTGTCGCCCCTGCCGGGGCTTAAATTATTTTGACGTAAGACCCACGGTTTCACCCTTGTCATTACCCACAAGTATTTGGTGCTTGAGTTAGCTTTCTGAATGGGAGTTTATTGGAGGTGCAGGCGTTGCTGCGGCACGCCGAATCGGTTCCTCACCGTTCGGTTTATGAGCACCACCCTGCACCGGCCCGCACAATGGGCGCAACTCGAGTTTGGCCTGGCCTCGTTGGGAGACCGGCGTCGAACCAAACGTCTCGTGAACATCGCCACCCATCTGGCCGCCGTGCCGGGAGGCACGCTGCCGCAAGCCTTCCCCCACTGGGCGGAACTCAAGGCCGCTTATCGCTTCTTCGACCAACGCGGCGTGAGCTTTGAGCGCATTCTTGCGCCGCATCTGGAACGCACTCGGCAGACGTGCCGGGAGCCGGGGGAGTATTTGATCATCGAGGATACGACGCAGTTGGATTACAGCGGCCATCCGGCCACGGAGGGTTTGGGCGTCATCGGGGATGGTGGCGGGCGCGGGTTGGAATTGCACAGCGCGCTGGCGGTGCGGGTCGAGTCCTGGACCCTGGCGCAACGGCCCGAGGGAACGGTGACCGGATTGTTTGCCCAGGAATGTCGGGCACCCCGGCCGGTGCCCCCAGGGGAAACGCGGGGCGAGCGCTTGCGGCGTCCGCGCAAATCCCAGACCTGGGCCGCCGCGTTCAAAGCGGCTGGCCGGCCCCCGGCCGGCAGCCAGTGGATTTATGTGGCGGATCGGGAATCGGACTTCTACGAGCCAATGCAGTTGTGCCAGCAACACGGCGTGGACTTCATCATCCGCTCCGGTCAGCACCGCCGTTTGGCGGACGCCGCCGGGTCGTTGTTGGCGACGCTGGCACAAGCACCGGTGCTGGGCCAAAGCACGGTCGAAGTGCGGACGCGCGGCGGACAACCTGCGCGCACGGCCAGCGTGGAACTGCGTAGCGTGCGCGTCCGGCTTGATGGCCCGTGGCGACCCGGCGGCTGGCAGCCGCCGTTGGCGGCGATGAGCGTGGTGGAAGTCAAAGAAGTGCCTGCGCCCGCAGGCGTGCCGGCACCGCTGCATTGGAAGCTGCTGACCTCGCTGCCGTGCGAGACGTTAGCCCAAGTGCTCCGCGTGGTGGGCCGCTATGCGGCGCGGTGGTGGATCGAAGAATATCACAAGGCCCTCAAGAGCGGCGCGGGGGTCGAGGCGAGCCAGTTGGAGCGCGCTGACCGGCTGGCAGCGTTGATTGCGGTGCTGGCGGTGGTGGCGGTGCGCTTGCTCAGTGCCAGGCTGCTGGCCCGCAGCCGCCCCGAGACGTTTGAAGCGGCGGCGAGTTTCGGACCTGAAATGCTGGCGCTCCTGGAACAGAAGCTCGGGCCGCCCAAAGGCGGATGGACGAATCGGAATGTGCTCATCGCCACGGCGCGCTTGGGAGGTTTTCTGGCCCGCAAACATGATGGGCTGCCCGGTTGGCAAACCATCTGGCGCGGCTGGCAACGGTTGAGGTGGATGTGCGAAGGATTAGCAACCCTCCAACAAAAATGAAAAACTTGTGGGTAATGACAAGCCATTTATGGCTGGGTCATTGTTCAACCCAATCAAGTAAGTCCCGGCAGGGACGAAAGAATGCCCGGTATTGGCGAAAGATTCTGCCGTCCCTGGACGGGACTTTGAATGGTGGCCGTGCGCAAGCACCCCAGCCATAAATGGCTGGGCTATTTTCAAACGCTCCCCCAGGAGAGGAAATCACCGTTGCACGTTTTCATTGTTTCGGCTGACCATCCGGCAATCCCAGCGCTCGTGTTTCCAAGGACGCGGCGAACGAT
>CAJAQO010000279.1 GCA_903944085.1 uncultured Verrucomicrobia subdivision 3 bacterium | reverse complement strand
TTGCTCTGCATCACGCGCATCGCGGTCATCACGACGATGATGGAAAAAACGCCGACCAGCACGCCGAGCAGTGTGAGCGCCGAGCGCAATTTGTGCGCCGCAATCGCGCCGAACGCCATCGTGCAGCTTTCGCGCGCCTCGGTGAAAATGGCGAGGAATTTTCTATTCATTGCGTAACGCGTCCACCGGGTTCATGCGTGCTGCGCGCCACGCGGGGAAAAAGCCGGACAAGACGCCGGTCACGGCCGAAACCAGCAACGAAAGGCTCACGATGCCGGGGGAAAGCACGACCGGCATTACTTTTTTCAGCATGAGCGTTGTTGGCCACGCGATCATCAAGGCGATGAGGCCGCCGATGAGACAGATGCACGCGGCTTCAATTAAAAATTGCAGCAGGATGGTGCGGTTTTTCGCGCCGATGGCTTTGCGCACGCCGATTTCGCGCGTTCGTTCTGCGACGGAGACGAACATGATGTTCATGATGCCGATGCCGCCGACGAACAGCGACAAGCCGGTGATGAACAAGCCGACGGCCTCGATGGTGCCGGCGACTTTGTGGAACAAATCCAGAAACTGATCCTGCCGGTTGATGGAAAAATTGTCATCCCCGCCGGGCGCAATGTGCCGGTGCCGTCGCAGCACGGTGCGCAATTCTTCCTGCGCGTCGTCCAATTCCGCCACGCTGCGCGCCTTCACCTGGATTTCGTAATCCGGATTGGCCCAGAACGAGCGGGTGAACTGCGTGATCGGCACGATGATTTCATTGTCCGCCCCGCCGCTTTCGGCGAAGCCGCCTTGCTTGGCGAGCACCCCGACCACGCGGAAATCACGGTGATTGGCGGAAATGACCGCGCCGACCGGCGATTCGCCGAGAAACAAATTCGTGGCGAGGTCAGAGCCAAGCACGCACACTGGCCGGCCGCCTTCGCATTCCGCCGCCGAGAGAAAACGTCCGTCCGCGAGCGTCACCCCGCTGGTAAATTGAAACTGTTCCGTCGTGCCCAGCACCGGAGCCTCTGAAGTGCCGCGCTTTTTATATTTCACGGGTGCATCGTTCTGGGCGACCGGCGCGACGGCCACGGCAAGTTTCATTTGCTGCTGCAAGGCGGCGACTTCGCCCATGACGCCGCCGCCCGCGTCGTCACCCGATTTCATCTGGCGTTCCACCGAGTCGGCTTCGTCGAGGGTGATCTTGGGATTTTTCATCGCCTTCATCCATTCTTGGACGGAATCAATGAACCAGCCGAAGCGGTCCACGTAAAGCACGTCCGCGCCGATCGAAGAAACGCTGTTCATGAACGAATTGTTCAAGCCTTGAATCGCGGTGCCCATCAGCGTCACCGTGACGATGCCGATGACGATGCCCAGCGTGGTCAGCACCGAACGCAGCTTGTTTGCGAGGATGGCGCTCCACGAGATCAGCAGGCCTTCGCGCAGTTCGGTGAGAAAATTCATCCGGTCGGAAAATTATTTTTTCACTTTTTCATCGCTGGCGATGAGGCCGTCGCGGATGCGGATGATGCGCTGCGAATGCAAAGCCACTTCCTCTTCGTGCGTGACCACGATGATGGTGTTGCCCTTGTCGGCGAGCAGTTGGAACAGGGCCATGATTTCCGTGCCGGTTTTCGAATCCAGATTTCCCGTCGGCTCATCGGCGAGCAGGATGGACGGCTTGTTCACCAGCGCGCGGGCCACGGCGACGCGCTGACGCTGGCCGCCGGAAAGCTCGTTTGGCTTGTGATGCACGCGGTCGGCCAGGCCAACGCTCGCCAACGCCGCGTGCGCGAGCTGGCGGCGCTCCTTGGCGGGAATGCCCGCATAAACCAAAGGCAGTTCCACGTTGCGCAACGCATCGGAGCGCGGCAGCAAATTGAAGGTTTGAAAAATAAATCCAATTTCCTGGTTGCGGATTTCGGCGAGCTGATTGTCGTCCATGTCGCTGACGTGGCTACCGTTCAATTCGTAAGTCCCGCCGGTCGGCGTGTCGAGGCAGCCGAGCAAATTCATCAGCGTGGATTTGCCGGAGCCGGACGGACCCATGATGGCGACGTATTCGCCGCGCCGAATGTCGAGCGTCACTTCGCGCAGGGCGTGGACGGTCTCAGTGCCCATCTGGTAGCGCCGCGAAATTTTCTGGAGGCGGATCAGGCTCATGCAAAAAATGCAAAATGCAAAATGCAAAATGCAAAATGACTTCGCGCTGGAAGCCCCGTTTTTAATTTTGCATTTTTCATTTTGAATTTTTCTCCGTTTCGGCGGCTCCTTTCACGATTTTCTTTCCGTCATCCAGGTCGTGGCTGATGGCTTTATAACCGCCGGTGACAATTTCATCGCCCTCCTTCAAGCCGTCGGTGATCTCCCAGTAATTGTCGTCGCTGATGCCGATTTTCACCGGCACGGTTTTGACGTGGTCGCCTTCGATGACAAACACCACGTCCCCCGGCTTGATTTTATCATCGTTCTTTTTATCACCTTTCGCGGAATTGGTTTCGCTGCCGGTCGTGGCATTGGTTGCTGCCGCCGAAGCGATGGCATTGGTCGGCGGCGAATTTGTTTTCGATGAACCAGTTTCCTTTTTCGGCTTGAGTGTGCGCGTCGTTACGCTCGCGATGGGCGCGGCGATGGCGTTGGTGCGCGTGCGGGTTTCAATCGTGGCGTTGACGGACATGCCGGGACGAAACAATTCCCCTTCGGAAAAACGGATGCGCACCTGGAATTGCGTCGCGGATTGTCCGGAAGAAGACGAGCCGCCCAAAACCGAGCTGGCGTTCAAACCTTCCGACGAATTCGCGACCTGCGTGACGACGCCGGCGAATTTTTTATCCTTGAACGAATCCACTTCGAGCTTCGCTTTTTGGCCGGGCTGGACAAGCACGATGTCCATTTCGCCGATGTCCACGCGCGCCTCCATCGCGCTCAAATCGGAAATGATCATGATGTCCGTGCCGGCGTTTTGCACCGTGCCGAGCACGCGCTCGCCGAGCTGCGAATTTAGCGTGGTGATCGTGCCGTCGAGCGGCGCGACGATGGTGGTTTTGTTGAGCAAATCCTGCGCGTTGTCCACGGCGGCCTTGGCGACGTTGACCTGGTCGTCGGCGCTTTCAACCTGCGCGCGGCAGACGTCGCGCGCGGCCTTGAACCCGATGAAATCCGACTCCGAAAGCAATTTTGAGTCGAACAAAGTTTTGTTGCGGATGTAATCCGCGTCGGCCTTTTCAAGATTCGCGGCGGCGGTGGTTTTTGCCGCGAGCGACGATTCATAACCGGCCTTGGCCTGGTTCAAGCCGGCGATATAAACGTCCGGATTGATTTTCAACAGCAGATCGCCTTTATGAACGAACTGGCCTTCCTTGACGGCCAGTTCGGTGATTTCGCCGCTGACTTCCGGGCTGATGTGAACCTGCAGCACCGGATAAATTTTCCCGTTGGCGATGACCGTTTCCGTGATGGTGTGGCGCGCGATCTTTTCCGCTTGCACATTGATGGCGGGATCTTTTTTACGCAGCGCCCAGAACATCGCCGCGCCCAGCATGGCCACGCCGATGACGATGAAGACAATGAGTTTCTGGCGGCCTTTGCGCTTGGGTTTGGGCGCATCCGCCTGCGGCGGCAAAATCGGAGGAGTTTCCACCGGGCGAGCCTGCCTGACCACGCTGAAAATGTCCAGCGCGGGAATTGTGTGGCGGTTTCATATCGTGGTTTTAATCATATCCATGATTCAGTCCGTTTAATCGGGTTAGCTTTTGGGGATGGCTTGCCGGACGTTGCCTGCCGGCTCACTTCGGGCCGGGCTTCCCTACCTGGGACTTTCAACCCTGGCGCATAAAATGATGGCGCGGAGCGGATGCGGCGGAAATTGTTGGCGGCCGGGTCGGACGGGTTGATGTCCCGGCGGTGGACTGACACTTTGCGGGTCGCCGCCCGGCTGAATCGGCGGCTCAATTCGGCGCGAGGAGATTTTTCAACATCTCCGCCAGTTGCGGTGCGGTGAACGGTTTATCCAGGCGGCTGGTCACGCCCAGGGTTTTGAACTCTTCGGCCACCGCGTCGTCCAATCGCCCGCTGGCCACCATGACCGGGATGTCCGGCAGCATCCGCCGGAGCGCGCGGACAAACGTCAGGCCATCCATATGAGGCATGTGCTGGTCGGTGATAATGGCACGCAATTCGGTGCGGTGCTCCGCCGCCTGCATCAAGCCATCCGCGCCATCAGTGGCGGTCAACGGCTTGAAGTTCAGCCGCCGCAAAACCGCGCGGCCTACTTCCCGCACGGCGGGTTCATCGTCCACGAGCAGGATGGTTTCCCCCTGCCCACGGAATTCCACCGCCGCCTTGGTTAGGTGTTGAGTGTCACTGCCCGCAGCGTCGGCAGGCAGATACACGGTGAACGTCGAGCCTTGTCCGGGTTGTGAATGAACCTCCAGAAATCCGCCGTAGCCTTTCACAATGCCCAACACAGTGGAGAGACCCAGGCCAGTGCCTTTGTCCGGGCCTTTGGTCGTGAAGAACGGGTCAAAGATCCGGTCGAGAATTTCCGGCGGAATGCCCGTGCCGGTGTCGCGCACCCGCAGCGCGAGATATTTGCCCGGCTTGGCGTCGGGCACGGCGCTGGCATACACGGCATCCACTTCCATGCTTTGCGCCTCCAGCGTGAGCGTGCCGCCATGGGGCATGGCGTCGCGGGCATTCACGCACAAGTTCAGGAGCACCTGGTGCAACTGCGTGGCATCGCCCATCACCATCGGGAGTTTCGAGTCATGTTTGACCACCAACTGAAGGTTCTTGGGAAAGCTGCCCTTCATTATTTTCTCCAACTCCTTGAGCAGATGGGCGGATTGGATGAGGACGCGTTCGCCCTCCGCACCTTTGGCAAAGGTCAACAATTGCCGCACCATGTCCGCGCCCCGCTTGGCGCTGGTTTCAATCGTTTCAATGGTTTCCGCCTCTTTGGGATAATCCAGTTTTAGCAATTCCACGCTCATCAGGATCGGCGCCAGGGCATTGTTCAAATCGTGCGCCACGCCGCCCGCCAAGGTGCCGATGGACTCCAGCCGTTGCGAGCGCCGGGCCACGCGTTCGGCCTGTTTGCGCTCGGTCATATCGGTGGCCACACCGGCAATGCGATAGACTTCCCCGGTTTGATTTCTCACCGGAAAAGCTCGGTCATGAATCCAGTGGATCTTCCCGTCCGGCCGGATGATGCGATACTCCTCGTCGTAAGTTCCGGTTGGTTGATTGGTGAGAGTGGAATGGACAATGCGCTCGCGGTCTTCCGGGTGGATGGCCTCCAGCCAGTTCTGTGGCGATGCATACAGCGAGGCACAAGTCCGGCCCCAAACCGTCTCGTAGGCCGGGGAGATGTAGATGATCCGGTTTTGCGCCAGATCCTTCATCCAAAAGACCTCCTCAATGTGCTCGGCTAGTTGTCGGAAGCGCTCTTCGCTCTGGTTCAGCCGGTCTTGGGTCTGCTGGCGCTGTCTCTTTGCCGCAGCCTCATTCAGCGTGCGCTCGATTGCGGACGGCAGCCGCTCCAGTCGCTGCTTGAGCAGGTAATCGGTCGCGCCATTTTTCAAGCATTCCACGGCTTCCTCGGCGTCAATCGTCCCGGACACGATGATGACCGGGATTTTGGGGAGTCTTTGTTTCACCAGCTTCAACGCGGAAAGGCCGTCGAAGTCCAAGAGGTTGAAGTCACACAGGACAAGGTCGAATCCAGGTTGCTCCAGCGCCGCTGCAAACTGTTCCCGGTTCTCCGCCCGGATCATCTCGTAGTGCCCGCCCCCCGCATCGAGCAGGTCGTGTATCAGCGCGGCATCGCGGGCGCTGTCTTCCAGATGCAGGATTCGGACGGTGTTTGTTATGTCGGACATATCGTTGTTCGCCTTTGCCGTGTCACGCGCCCGCTCCGCCCAGCCGGCGTTCGCTGTCCGGGGCCGGTTCGTTGAGGACGGCCCAGAATGCGCCGAGTTGCTTCACCGCCTCGACGAACTCGTGGAATTTCACCGGCTTGACCACATAGGCGTTGACGCCGAGTTGGTAGCTGTTGACCAAATCCTGGTCTTCACGCGAGGAGGTCATCACGACCACGGGAATGACTTTGAGCGCGGGGTCGCCCTTGATCTGGCGCAGGACTTCCAGCCCGTCCACCCGGGGCATTTTCAAGTCCAGCAGGATGAAGCCGGGCAGGCCTTTGGGCCGCCCGGCAAATTCGCCACGATAAAACAGGTAGTCCAGCGCTTCCGCGCCGTCGCGCAAATGAATGACTGCGTTGGCGAGGTGGTAGGCGGCGAGCGCCTCGATTGCCATTTCCGCGTCGCGCAGACTGTCGTCCACCAGCAGGATGGGTTTGAGTGATTTCATGAATTTTTTCGTTTGTTAGTCTGATGACACCGAGGACGGTGGGTCCATTGTGAAATAATAAATGCTGCCTGGCTTATGTTGTGGGATCATCAAAATAGCGCTGGCCGCCGGGCGGCGGCTCGTTGACAAAGGCCCAGAACTCGCCCAGGCGTTTCACCGCCTCGACGAATTCCTGGAAGTTCACCGATTTGACCATATAGCCGTTCGCGCCCAGCTTGTAACCCTCGACCAGATCCCGCTCTTCGCGCGAGGAGGTCATGAGCATCACGGGAATCATTTGGAGCAGGGGATCAGCCTTCATCTGGCGCAGGACTTCCAGACCGTCAACTCTGGGCATCTTAATATCCAGCAGCACGACGCTGGGGTTGCCTTCGGGCCGCTCGGCAAACTGATTGCGGCGATACAGGTAGTCCAGCGCGTCAGCCCCGTCGCGGACGTGGACAACTTTGTGGGCCAGCCCGCACGCTTCGAACACATTGAGCACCATTTCGGCGTCGCGAGAACTGTCGTCCACCAGCAGGATGCGTGTGAGGGGAGGCATGGCTCTTGGTTGCGTCGTTTTGGTTAAACGGTGGCTGCCGGTTTCAAAGTGAAATAAAAAGTTGCGCCTTGGTTCAATACCCCCTCCGCCCAAGTGCGGCCGCCGTGCCGGGAAATGATCCGCCGCACGGTAGCCAGACCGATGCCCGTGCCTTCAAAATCTTCGGCCCGGTGCAGCCGCTGGAACACGCCAAAGAGCTTGTCGGCATATTGCATATCGAATCCCGCGCCGTTGTCACGCACGAAAAAGATGATCCGCCCGTCTTCCTCGCCCGCGCAGCCGATCTCGATCCGCGCCGGATCGCGCGGGCGGGTGTATTTCACCGCGTTGCCCACGAGGTTGGCCAGCACCTGCCGGAGCAGCGAGGCATCCCCCACGACCGGCGGCAGCGGCGCAATCTGCCACTCGATGTTCCGCCCCTGCACCGCCATTTCCAGATCGTGCAGGACTTTCCGCAGCAACCCGTCCAGCGCGACCGAATCTTCGATCATTTCCACGCGGCCCATGCGGGAAAACGCCAGCAGGTCATCAATGAGCTGGCCCATCTCCATGCTCGCGTCCGTGATGGTCTTCAAATAACGCCGGGCCTTGTCGGTAAGCTGGCCTTCGATGAGCGTCGTCAGCATCTGGATATAGCCCTGAATATGCCGCAGCGGCGCCCGCAGGTCGTGCGAGACGGTGTAGGAAAACGCCTCCAGTTCCTTGTTGGCCGCTTTGAGTTGGGCGGCGCGTTCCTGCAACTCGGTGTTGAGCTGGACGATGCCCTTCTCCATCTGCTTGCGCTCGGTGATGTCAATATTGATGCCCACCACCCGGTCCGCCAGTCCGGCAACTCCCGCGACCGCCATCTCGGCGGCATGGATCACGCGCACCGCCTGGTCGGACGCCCGCACGATCCGGAACTCGCGCTGACTGTGACCACACGTGGCGACGGTGCGCTGCAACTGCGCCTCCTGCTCGGCCAGATCGGCTGGCAGCACCCGCGCCCGCCAGTCCTCGTAATTCACCCACCCGTCCGGTTTGGGCGGCAAGCCGTAAAACGAAAACATCCGGTCATCCCAGTGGATCGCCCCGCTGCGGATGTCCCAAGCCCACACCGCGATGCCAGCCGCTTCGGTGGCCAGCCGCACACGTTCCTCGCTCTCGCGCAACGCCCGCTGGGCGGCGTGTTCTTCCGTCACATCGCGGAAGACCAGCACCACGCCGAGGATCTGGCCATCCTTGTCACGGATCGGCGCGGCACTGTCCGCGACGGGCCGCTCCGTGCCATCGCGCGCGATGAGGACGGTGTGGTTCGCCAGTCCGTGAATTTCCCCGGTGGCCAGCACATCATCCACCGGAATGACCGCCGGCTCGCGGGTGTCCTCGTTGATGATGCGGAAGACCTCCTTGACTGGCCGCCCCAGCGCCTCGGCCTGCGTCCAGCCCATTAATTTTTCCGCGACGGGGTTCAGCCGCATGACCCGCCCCCCGGTATCGGTCGCCAGCACGGCGTCGCCGATGGAGTCGAGCGTGACCGTGAGGTTTTCTTCGCTGCGGCGCAGGTTATCCGCTGCCAGTTTGGATTCCGTCATGTCGCGCCCGGTGCAGTAGAACGTCCCGTCGGGCTGCGGCATGGCCCGCCACGCCAGCGTCTTCCAGGCACCGTCCTTGCACTGGAAGCGGTGCTCGAAAAGCAGCACTGGCTGGCCGGCGGCGAGCTTCTCCATCTCGCGCACCGTCGCGGCCCGGTCGTCAGGATGGATCAATTCAAGGAACGGCCGCGCCAGAATCTCTTCCGCGCTCCAGCCCAGCGTCGTCACAAAGGCGGGATTGACGCGTTTGAAATAACCGTCCGTCTTGGCAATGCACAGCAGGTCCAGCGAGAGCGTGAAAAACCGGTCGCGCTCCGCCTCCGCCTGCTGCCGCTTTTCAAAATCGCGCCGCACGATGACGCTGGCGAGGCCGACCAGCCCAAGGGAAAGCAGACCGCCAAGGGCCACAATCGCCTCGGTCGTGCGGGTCGCCGCCCGCGCCCGGTCCGAGCGCTGCTGCAGGAGGTGTTCCTCGGCGGCTTCCATTTCGGCAACCCGCCGGCGGATTTCATCCATCACTGCCTTCCCCTGTCCCGTGGCGATAAATTGGACCGCTCCGGCGGTGTCACCGCTGCGGCGCAGTTTGACCACCGTGTTCGCCCGGCTGATTTTCTCCTGGATCAACGGCTCCAGGGCGGCCAGCCGGCGTTGCTGGTCGGGATTGTCCTGCGTCAAGCGTTTCGCCGCCGTTAACGATTCCTGAATCGCAGCGATTCCGGCCTGCTGTGGTTGCAAAAAGGTTTCATCGCCGGTGATGACAAACCCGCGATACCCTGTTTCCGTGTTGAGCATTCCCACCAGCATGGATTCAAGCTGATCCAGGACTTGGTAGGTGTGTTCGACCGCGCGAAAGATTTCTGCATTCCGTTGCTCGCTCCATAACGCACTCACGCCGATGACGAGCAGGAAGGCCAGGGCCACGGCGAACCCCGCCTGGATTTTTTGTTGAACCTGCAATTTCATAAAACAACTGTTTCCTTAGCTCCGTCATTGTTTCCAAACTATCAGCCCAGCCATGAATTGAACCAGCTTTTTTCATCGGCACTGGTTTGTAGCGTCGAGCCTGTGGCTCGATTCCATTCGGCCATAGGCCGCACGCTACAACAAATTTCACGGCACCACGATGGTCGCGGTATCACTCGGCGCGGCCTGTCCCGCGTCGTTGGCGGCGATGATGAAAATTTTCAACGTCTTGCCGCTGGGCTGGTCGGTCAGCGTGGCGTCGCTGTCGGTGACGGTGTTGATATTGACGGGGATGGCGTCCACGCCATCAATTTGCTTGAACACGCGGTAGCGCGTGGCGCGCGGCGGCGTGCTCCAGTGCAACACCACGATGCCCGCCGGGCCGGCGGTGAGCACCAGGCCGTCCACGGAATCCGGCAGGTTGGTCGCGCCCGGTTCGTTCAGGCCAAAGGCCAGCCAGAGCGGATCATTGTCGTCCAGTTTCTGGCCAAGCTCGCCGATGAGACCGCTCAAGCGGTCGCGCAACGCTTGTTCGGCGGCATCGCGGAGATTCTTTTTGGTGCCGGCATCCGTGTTGCCGTCGGAGGCGGCGACGCGGGCGGTGGAAAGCGCGGTGAACAGCACGCCCGCCCGCGCGGAAGTGACCACCAGCTTGGGCGTGTTGACTTCGTAAGCGGGATTGCCGGCGAAAAAGTTTTTGAGCGACAGCAGCAACGCCTGGCGTTTGGCCTGGGTGCCGGGCACGGCGGTGGAATTGTCGGGAAAGCCGGTGGCGACCCACGATTGATTCCAGTTTTCGCCGAGGTTATTGGCCAGCACGCGGCGGGCGGAACTGATGAAGGCCTTGCCATTGGAATCGGCCACGGTCACGGCGGTGCTGAAATCAGTCTTGTCGCTCAAGGCGTTCTTGTAAATCCCCTGCGCGGTGACGGCACCGTCCAAGTCGGCGCGCACATCCACTTCGAGGTTTTGCTTGAGACCGATGGCGGCTTGGTGGTTGTGGCAGCCGTCGGCCATGTCTTCGCCCAGGGTGAAGAGGTCGTCCAGCGGATCGGGGAGGCGGTTTGAAGCCATATATATTAGTAGTTAGGAGTTAATAGATAGGAGTTAGACGGGAAAATGCTCAAAACGGGCGTGGCTGATGAAAACGACGATCTTTTCGGCCGGCCACGGCCGTGTCCGGCCAAAACGACGCTCGTTTCCGGCTGCCATGGCCGTGGCGGAGTGAAACGGCTGGTCGCGGCGGCCAGCCACGGCGGTGTGCGGGTGAGCGGGCTGGCCGTTTGGGGCGGCACGGCCGTGGGCGGGCAAAACGACGGTCGTTTGGGCACGCCACGGCGGTGCCGGGGCAAAACGAGCAGGCAGGGCGGGCAGCCACGGCGGTGGCGGGGTGAAACGACCAACGTGATGGGGTGGAAACAGCGGCGATCCCTGGCCGCTTTAGACGATTGCCCGGTTGCGCTTCGGACACTACCACATGTCTCGAAAATTCTCATGAACTGCGAAAGACTTGACCCAATCAGCGCAAAAATGTCAAACGATTTCAATCAAATGACTAATTCGTTTGAAACAATGGCAAAAAAGGGTGAACCCCGGCCACGGTTCAGCCCTGCACGAAGCACGCAGCAGCTCCGGCGCGTCAGCTCTGGATGAAGTAGCTCAAGTTCTCCAGTTCGATGGCGAGGTTGACGTTGTTGACCATCACCTCTTCCGGGACGGCGATCATGATGGGCGCAAAATTTAAAATGCCCGCCACGCCACATTCGATGAGCTGGTTGGCGACGGATTGCGCGACGGCGACCGGCACGGAGAGAATCGCCATTTTCACGCCATGCTCGCGGATGAAGCTGGCCAGCTCATCCATGCCGAGAATGGGCTGCTTGATTTCCTTGTCCCGCTTCCGCTGCGGCGCGGCATCGAAGGCGGCGATGATTTCAAAACCTTCCTTTTCAAAGCCGCGATAGGAGAGCAGGGCGAGGCCGAGGTTGCCGACGCCCACGAGGATGACGGGCTGCAGGCTGGACGTGCCGAGTTCGTTGGAAATTTTCTGGGAAAGATCCGCCACGTCGTAGCCGAGGCCGCGCGTGCCGAAGGTGCCGAAATAGGCGAGGTCTTTGCGCAGTTGCGTGGGCTTGACGCCGGCGGCTTTGGCCAGCGCCTCGCTGGACACGGTGCCGAGGCTGTTCTCGCGCAGCCGCGCCAGACAGCGGAGATAAATCGAAAGCCGGTAAATCGTTTTGCGCGGGATGTCGGGCCGGGGGGTTTTCATCACCGCGGAAAAATAGGGCAGGGGATCGGTCACGGCAAGTTTCAAGCTGGTATATCAAGTCCGACACGATACAGCCGGAGATCTCGGAGATCTTAATCGCAATCGTAATCCGGTTCGGCAACAGATTACGATTACGATGATGATTACGCTTGGGACGCATCGCCAGGCTGCTTTCAACTTGTTTTGGCGGCGCGCTCTGCTATTCAAGTCGCGGTGAACACACCATTTCGCATGGGCGTCCTCGGTTCCGGCAAAGGCTCCAATTTTGTCGCGATTGCCGACGCGATTGCCGCCGGCAAAATTCCGGCGGAAATCGCCGTCGTCTTGAGCGATGTCGAGTCCGCCGGCATTTTGGCGCACGCGCGCGACCGGCAGATTCCCGCGCAGTTTGTGCCGCCGGGAAAATTCCGCACGAAGCTCGAGGAAGCCGCCGAGCACGCGTTTGTCGCCGCGCTGCAAAACGCGCAGGTGGATTTGATCGTGCTCGCCGGTTTTATGCGCGTGCTGAAAGGCGATTTTCTGCGCGCGTTCGCCGGCCGCATCGTCAACATTCATCCGTCGCTGCTGCCGTCGTTTCCCGGTCTTGAAGGCTGGAAGCAGGCGCTGGATTACGGCGTGAAAGTGGCCGGCTGCACGGTGCATTTCGTGGACGCGGGCGTGGATTCCGGTGCCATCATCGGCCAGCAAACCGTGCCGGTGCGCGACCACGACACGGCGGAAACCCTGCACGCGCGCATCCACGCGGCGGAACATGAGCTGTATCCGAAGTGCCTCGCCGCGCTGGCGCGCGGGGAAATTGCCGTGGCCGGCCGGCGCGTGATCTGGAAAAATCCTTAAACCCCGCCAGTGCGCCTGGCTTCGCGGAAAATTATGAACTTGAAAATTACATGCTGTCTCGGCCTGCTGGCGTTGGTGACCGGCTGCGCCACGCACAACGAAAACATTGCTTTCAGCGACGATGCGGAAATCCGCGCGGCGGCGGCGGCGACCAGCGCGGTGGTGCCGTCGGCGCAAAAAAAGCTGGAGCGTGCCGACGAGTTGAAGATCGAGCAGGTGATTTTCAGCTATTTGCTGGAGCGGCATTTCTGGGATTTGGCGGATTACTCGGCGGTTTTTTTGGCGGCCGACGACGCCCAGGTGGCGACGCTGATGGCGAAATTTCCCGCGCACAACCCGCCCATCAAGCAGAGTTATCACGCCTCCTTGGTGAGCCACCAAACGCCCGTGGACAAGGATACCAACAAGCCGGCGATGATTTTGAGCGCGGAGGTCGGCGAGCCGAACGCGGATGATTCGGTGGATGCGCTGGGCCGCTGGTATGCCGGCGACGCCGTGGCGGGCTTTCGCGCGTTCAACTTGAAAAAAGTGGCTGGCGACTGGCAGATCGCGAATGTAAAATAGGCAAGATTTGTGTGGTGAAAGCAAAAATAACAGTCGCCTTGCCGCGTCAACATTGCTTAAACTAAAGCTTATTCTGACGAAATCATATTTCACATGAGCAATAAATTAAGGTTTGGCCTGCCCAAAGGAAGCTTGCAGGACGCCACCATCGAAAAGCTGGCCAAGGCCGGCTACAACATCCAGGTCAGCAGCCGTTCGTATGTGCCGTATGTGGACGACGACGAGATGGAAATCCGTCTCATCCGCGCGCAGGAAATCAGCCGCTACGTCGAGCACGGCTATCTCGACTGCGGCATTACCGGCTATGATTGGATTATCGAGAACGGATCGAAAATCCACGAGGTCGGCGAATTCATGTTCAGCAAAGTTTCCCGCCGCCCCGCGCGCTGGGTGCTGTGCGTGCCGGAAAATTCGCCGGTGAAATCCGTGAAGGATTTGGAGGGTAAACGCATCGCCACCGAAGTTGTCAATCTCACCAAAAAGTATCTCAAGAAAAACGGCGTGAAGGCCGAAGTGGAATTTTCCTGGGGCGCGACCGAAGTGAAGGCGCACGAACTCGTGGATGCCATCGTCGAAGTCACCGAAACCGGCTCGTCGCTCAAAGCGAACAAACTGCGCATCGTGGACGAGCTTTTGAGTTCCACGCCGCGCCTGATCGCCAACCACACGGCCTGGAAAGATGCATGGAAGCGGAAAAAAATCGAGACGCTGGCGCTGCTGCTCAAAGGCGCTTTGGACGCCGAGACCAAAGTCGGTTTGAAGATGAACATCGCCGAAAAAGATCTGGCCAAACTGCTGGCCGATCTGCCCGCCCTGCGCAACCCGACGATTTCCAACTTGAGCCTCAAAGGCTGGGTCGCGGTGGAAACCATCATTGACGAAAAGGTCGTGCGCGAGCTGATTCCGCAACTGAAAGCCGCCGGCGCGGAAGGCATCATCGAATACCCGCTGAACAAGGTGGTTTATTGAATGCAGATTTTTATTGGCCTCGGCCGGAAATTTTGCTAAATAATTCGGACATCCAAATATGGGATCACTTAAAAAACGCCGCAAGGCAAAGATAAATAAACACAAACGGCGCAAGAAGCTGCGCTTGAACCGTCACAAGAAGCGCACTTGGCAGAAGTAATTTCTGTCACGCCATGTGATTTCAACCGTTCGCGTCGTTGGCCAGTGCAATTCCGCGAACGGTCTTTTTTTTGCCATGAAACACCGCTTCAGCAGACATTATACGCGCGACGAGGCGCGGCGGCTGCTCCCGGAAATCCGGGAATGGCTGGCGGAATTGAACCGCCTGCGCGTCGAGGTGGACCGCTACGAACAGCGGCTGAGCGGTCTGAACACCGAAGGGCAGGACACCGGTGGCGAGACGGTCAATAAATGGATTCGCGCGCTCGCCGCGATGCAGCAGATCCTGGCCGATTTTCAGGAACGGCAGATTTTTATCAAAGATTTGTCGCGCGGGCTGATTGATTTTCCCACCCTCATCGGCGGCAAGGAAGTGTTTCTCTGCTGGGAATCGGATGAGGAGGATATTGAATTTTGGCACGACCTCGAAACCGGCTACGGCGGTCGTGAAAAGCTGGATTAAACCGACGACGAGCTTCTGTTTCCTTCGCCCGGGGCAAATAATTTTCCGAAGACATTTGCGCAACGGCAGCGGGCGGCTTCAAGGGCAACAGTTAATCGTTCCCTGAAATTCCCGTCGTTGGCCACGTGCCGTCGGCGTCGGCACACCGAAAAAAATCACGCGAAAAAATCTCCGCTGACCGTGCGACCGTTCGCCAAGCCGTCAAGGCCGCACCTGCACGCGGTAGAAATGCGCGTTGCCGCCGGCATTGGTTACGGTGTAATTCATCGCCGGATTATTGGAGGCTTGCAGCCAGCCGGTGACCGGCAGCCAGCTTAGCAGATTGCTGGAGGCATTGACTTGATACAGCCGGTTGGTGACGACCGTCCATTGCATTTGCACCAGGCGGTTGCCCGCGCTGGTTTCGCCCGTGAAATAAAACCGCGAGGCGGCGTTGGTGGGATTGGTGCCGGCGATGAATTCCGCATAGTCGCTCATGCCGTCGTGATCAGTATCCGTCAATTGCGTGCGGTTGGTGGCGACGGCGCCGAAATTATCCATCTCCCAAGCGTCGGAAATGCCGTTGTGGTTCACGTCAAGAAACGTGTAGTTGCCGGTGAAATTGAGCGTGCCGCCGGCGGCCAGCGTGTTCGTTTGGTCAGGCGGCGTGATGTAATATGGCACGTCATCAAATTGGACGACGTATTTTCCGGCGGGCAGATTGCTGATGGTAACCGCCGGGGTGATGTCGGATTGGACGGGGACCAGGCCGATGGGCGAAAGCGAGAACAGCGACCAACTGCCTTGGCCCAGACTTTTCGTGATGTTAATCGTTCCGCCCGCCGCGCCGCCGGTGATGCTGATGTCGTCAATCGTCCAGCCATAAACCGTCGAGCCAAACGCCACGCCTTCGTAATAAAAAACGACTTGAATGGTCTGGCCGACCCACGGTGTCAGGTCCACGGCATCCGCCGGTTCCCAGCCGGTCGTCGCCGCGCCGGTAAAATCGGCCGCCATCGGCAGACTGGCGGGCGACGCGCTGCTGTTGGTGCTGACATAAACAATCCCATCTTCATAAATCTGACTGAAATCGCAGGCGTGCCAGAAATTGAGCGTCGCCGAAGTCAGCCCCGACAAATCAATGACCGGGCTGTAAAGATAACTGCTGGCGAGAAAAAAATTCTGGTCGCCATTGAGGTCGCTGCCCCAGGCGTTGGCTCCGGAATGCGCGCTGGTCACCATCGGATTGCTTGGCGTGCCAAGCGTCCAATTGATGTCGGAACCCATTGCCGGATCGGGAACCACCGACCAGCCGGGCGCGCCGCTTTCCAGATTGTCGAACCACGGCGGCACCGGAGCTTTGAGAGTTTGGAAAATAAAAAGGTTGCCGCTGTTGTCATCCACCGTGGTGTTGCCGGCCTGGTCGGTGCTGACCACCTGGTAATAATAAGTCCGGTTCGCCGACAGTCCGCTGACGGTAACGGTGTGATTGGTCACGAGCGCGCTGACATAGGACGCGCGGTCGGGCAGCGGCGACTCGCTGTATTGCACCGAGGAGTCCGCCGACTTCGAGGTGAGCCAAGTCACTTTGGCGTTGGAATAATCGGTGGTCGCGGCCACCTGCGAAATGACCGGCGGCACGGTGTCAATGCTCGCCGCGGCGGTCACATTGCTATTGTTCGACGCATCGAAATACGCCGCCGTGATGGTGTCGCCGTTGCGGACCAGCAGTTGATTGGTCGCCGCATTCGCGCCCACCAGCGTGACGAAACCTTTGAACAATCCCGGATGCGTGGTTTCGTAAAGCGTCACTATGGTCCGGTTGGTGCGGGAGCTGGCGACGAAGCTGGCCGTGGCCTGGCCCGTGCCGGCGAGGTCGGAATCGCCGATTTCCACGGTGACCACTTCGTTGGTTGTGTAAATGGTGTTGTCGAGCAACACCACACCGGCGCCGTTCGCGCCTGGCGCGAGAAACTGGACGACGCTTCGCAGCAACGCCACCGCATTGTTCGGCGACGGGCCATTGGTTGGAATGCTGTCGAACGGGAAAGCCATAAACACGACGCGGCCGGGACTGTCCACGCCGGTGTCGGGGTAACTCATCCCGCATGGCTTGCCCGACACTGATTCCAAAGTGATTGCCGTGGCATCCGCTGACGGCGTGAACGTGTCCGAAAAATCCGGCCCATAGACATCGCCAAAGCCATCGTCGAAGCTGGGATAGTTATTGTAATTCAGCGTCAGGTTGACGCCGTTGGCAACCGAGGCGGGCGCACCCAGAATCGCCGGCACGCCAAAATCCTCGTCGCCGCTGGGATTGGGTGCCGGCGGATCGGGATTCTGGATGAAGCCGGCCACTTGCAGAATGTTCCTCCGGAACGGCACGTCGCCCAATTGCGAAAGAATTCCCATCGAAGCCAGGAACAGCGAGCCGCCGCCGTTCAAGTAGGTTTGAAGCATGAATTGCTGCTGGGCGTTCAGCGTGTTGTTCGTGGCGGTGGGATCCGGCAGGCCGTCCGCGTCCACGCCGTAATTCACCTGATCGTCCGTCAGCCGCCAGATGACCACCGGGAACGGCTGCAAGTCGGCGAGTTGCGGATAGCCGCGCGCATTCACCTTCCAGAATCCGTAACTGATGCCTGCCGCCGTTAGCACATTGGTGTAGCTGCTGTCGGGAATGACCGTCGAGCCAACCGCCGCTTCCGCCACGCTGTCATAAGCATCCACCAGCAGCACCGTCGGCGTGGCCAGACCGATGAACGTAAAATCCGCGCCGGAGTTGTTGTTGTTGGCCGCGTTGCCGGCGGCGTCCGTGGAACTGACGAGAAAATAATACGTCTTGCCCGGAATGAGCCGGGTAAGTTTGACCACGTGGTTGGTTACGAGCGCGGCATTGGTGACTGACAAATTCAAATTGGAGTTGTTCGTGCCATAGCGGACGATCGAGTTGGCCGGCTCGCTGGTTTGCCAGGTGATCGTGAGCACGCCGACATCGGTGGTGGCGGTCACGGCGCTGATCACGGGCGGCACGAGGTCGGCAACGGCGGTGGCAAATCGCTTTGTTCCGGTCGAATCAAAATAATCCGCCTCCAGCGCATCGCCATTGGCAATCTGGATTTGCCCCGCGCCGGCCACGCCGGTCACGGTGGCCACTGAGCCGGTGAACGCGCCGTAATTTCCCAGCGCGTGCAGCAAGTTCGTCAGTCCCTTGTGCGCCGTGAGGTTCGTCACCAGCACGCTCACGCTATTGCTGGCGGCGCGGGCGACGTCCAGCACTTCGAATTGAATGAGGCTTGGCGCGGTGTAGCGGGGCCGGTCGAGGAGAATAATGCCCACGCCCGGCCGCGTGAGATCGCCCGACGTCACCAGCGCAAAATCCTGGTCAATTGCCGGCGTGTTGGAAACCGCGTCCTGCACAATTTTGCTGCCGCGCACGCGAATCAAATAATCGCCCGGCGTCGGCTGCGCGAGATACACGCCCTCCACGTTGTTGAGTTTGTCCGGCGTGGGCGCGTTCGGCACCGACTCGCCCCCGCCGAATTGATTGCCGCGATACAGCGTCCCATCCGGTCCGACCATCTCCAAATCCAGATCATTCACCAGCGCCGGCAGCGCGCCCGGAAAACCCGGCACATCGGTGTAGGCCAGCGTGACCTTCAACGGCTGATCCGCGCCTTGAACAAAAATGTGCTGCGCATAAACCTGGCTGTTCGTCAGCAAAACGGTCTGGTCGAGATACTGGTAATAGCGCGGCGCGGCGCTGGCGTTGGTCGTGATGATATTGACGAGATTGATTCGCCCCCAGCCTTCATCATTGTTCGGGATGGGGCCGGGGCCGCCGTTGGCTTCGTCCAGTTCATCCGCCGAATTGATCAGCGCCGCCTTGACCAGCGCTGGCGAGGGCAGCGCGTTCGTGTGGGTGCTTTTGTAGAATTGCACGAACACCGCCGCCGCGCCCGCCGCGTGCGGACCGGACATGCTAGTGCCGCCCATGAACACGTAATAATTATCAATCGCCGTCCACGCGATCGAGGCTTCATCCGGCGCCGCCTGCGACGCGGCGGAAGCGATCCAGCTTCCCGGCGCGACCAAATCCGGTTTGATGCGGCCGTCCGCGCACGGCCCGCGGCTGGAAAAATCACACATCGTATCCGGCCCGTCGGCATACAGCCCGTAAGTCATCGCCAGCGTGCCCGGCACATTTTCGGACGCGCCGGTGGCGATCACATTTTTGGCGCAAGCCGGACTGCCAATGGTTGACGTATCCGGCCCGGCATTGCCGGCGGAAAATTCCAAAATGAAAGGCTGGTCGCCGGGCGTGCCGGCATCCGCGTCGCGCACCAGTTCGTCGAATTGCGCGCAGTCGGTGTCATACTCGCCCTGCACGTCATTGCCCCAACTGTTGGAACCGATTTTCGCGCCGTGCCGGACCGCATCATGCGTCAATGTTTCGTCGCTGGTAAAATCAACTTCGTTCGCGTTCGCATCAAAAATGCGTTCGACAAACAGATTCGCGCCGGACGCCACGCCGAGTCCGTAAAGCGCGCCGCTGTCCGGGTCCGTCTCGCCCGTCGCCGCGTTGCCCGCGACGATGCCCGCGCAATGCGTGCCGTGGCCGTAGCCGTCCGAACCGTCCGTCAGCGGCGGATAAAACTGAAAGCCCGTCACGCGGCCGCGCAGGTCCGGGTGCATGGTGTTGGTGTCGCCGGAATCCAGCCCCGTGTCCGCCACGCACACCGTCACGCCGGCACCGTTGAAACCGAGTTGCTGGGTGACCGTGGGCGTGGCGATTTGGCCGTCATCGCCACCGACGATTTTTGACGCCAATTCATCCACCAGTTTTCTTTTCGCCGCGCGTTCGATCCAGAGGACGGCGGCGGATTGCGCCAGCGCGTCCAGTTGCCCCGGCAATAATTCGCCGCGCACGATGATGCCCTGGCGCAGGCGGCTTTCGGAATAAACCTGCGCCAGATGGGAACGCACCTCGGCAAGCTCCGCCGCCGTCGCCGATGCCGACAACAAAATGCTGACGCGCACCGGCGCTTTGGTTTTTGCCGCGCTGCCAGCGGCGGCGGTCAGGCGCGGATGAATTTTATGTTCCGTGCGATAAGGCCCAATCCAGTTGACAAAACTCATGGCCCCGACCGTCGCCGGCGACACCTGTTTTAATTTGGCGATGAACGCATCGTCCGGCACATACTGGATCAATTCGACGCCGGCGCTTTGCAATTGCGCGCGACGGGCCGGTTCCACCGGGCCGTTAAACTGGATGAGAAAGAGGCCGGATACCACGTTGCCCGCGTGGCGCGCGGCGGCCAATACCGCGCGATTGGTTGGCGAATCCGTCTCGATAAGCTCGTTGCGCAGCCGGATGCTTTTGGCCTCGGCCAGCGTGCTCAATTGAAACAGTAAAAAAGTCGCAGCGATAAGCCGGCAACCGATTGGGAAAACACTGCGGGAATGCACCATCAACCGATACTCTCAGTTTGCGTCCTAGGCAATATCAAACTGGCGCGATGCGGTGTTTTGGGCGAGGGAGAAAAAATAGCGATGCCGGCGCTCGTTTATTGAACAGCCAAGGAACGAAGGAACAAAGTTTTGCCGGCTTGGTTACTTGGTTACTTGGTGGTTCAAATCATGAATCGGCGGTGGTGCTGGGGCTGGTGGCTTGCTGGTTTGCCGATTTGATCAAAAAATATTGGACTCGCAAAAAACCCATTTTCTCGCGGGCGGCTGCCTGGAAATTCAGGCCGGACATTTTCGCGGTGGTCACCATTTTCTCCTCGCGAATTCCCCCCCGTTCGGGTATTTAATCAGCCATTAGGATGAGGCTGATTCCCATGATTGTTTTTCTCAACGGAAATTTTTTGCCGGAAGCGGACGCGGTCGTGCCTTTGAACGACCGGGGTTTTCTGCTGGGCGACGGCTTGTTTGAAACCATTCGCGTGGCGCAGGGGCGTCCGTTCCGGCTGGCGCAGCATTTGGAACGACTCGCCCGCGGCGCGGATTTTTTGAAAATCAAGCTGCCGTTCACCGCGAAGGAAATCCAGAAATTCGCCGGCGAACTCATCGGGAAAAATAATCTGCCCGACGCGGTGTTGCGTGTGACGCTGACGCGCGGCCCGGGCGCGCGCGGTTATTCGACCAAAGGCGCAGATCAGCCGACGCTGGCGCTGACGCTGCAGCCGCTGCCGCCGGAAAACGGCGATGAGCCGTTGCTGTGGAGCCTCGTTACTTCGTCGTTTCGCATTCCGGCCAGCGATGCGCTGTCGTCGTTCAAGTCCACCAGCAAAATTCTGAACGTGCTGGCGCGCGCCGAGGCCGAGGAAAAAGGCGCGGATGAAGCCTTGTTGGTGAACACCAATGGCGAGGTGGCGGAAACGGCGGGCGGAAATATTTTTTGGATTTATCGCGACAAAATCTGCACGGTGCCGACCGGTCGCGGCGTGCTGCCGGGCATCACGCGGGCGGTCGTGCTGGAAATCTGCCAGGCGCTCGGCCTCGAAACGAACAAGCGCGTCATCAAGCCGGAAATGCTGCGCAATGCGGAGGGGATTTTCGTGACGCAAAGCGCGCTCGGCCTTATTCCGGTCGCGGCATTCGACGGCCAGCCGGTCGCGCCGTCGCCGCTGGTGGATCAAATTGCCAGCGCCTACAGCGAGATGCTGGTGCGTGAGTAAAATTAACGGTCCGCATTAGCAGACATCAAATCGTCTTTGCCCACTTGATCTTTGCCTCCAACGGGGAGTAAGGTGAAACATCAACCAAGCATCAACCACGAGGTGATTTATGATGAATGCCAGTCTTGACCGTTGCTTCTCCTTTATTAACAGCCATACCGTTGCGCCTGGACAGGCCGGGACGGAGCCGCGCGTCCGGCGGGCGGTCACCATTTCCCGGCAGGCCGGCTGCGGGGCGGTGCTCATCGCCGAGAAGCTTGCCCATTATTTGCAGCAGCGCTCGCCGCATGAAAGCGCGACATGGACGGTGTTCGACCGTGAACTCATGGACAAAGTTCTGGCTGACCACAATCTCCCAAAATACCTCGCCCAGTTCCTGCCGGAGGATCGCGCGTCGCAGATTGAGGACACGCTGGCGGATATTTTTGGCGTGCATCCGCCGACGCAAAAAGTGGTCCAGCAGACGGCCGAGACGCTGCTGCAACTGGCGGAGCTGGGCAATGCCATTCTCATCGGCCGCGCGGGCAACATCGTCACGGCCAAATTGCCGAACGTCCTGCACGTCCGCCTGGTCGCGCCGCTGGACGACCGCATCGAGCGCATCTGTCGCGATGACCACAAATCGCCCGCCGAGGCACGGCGGTTTTGCTTGGAAGAGGAGCAGGCGCGGGCGCGTTATGTGAAAACTTATTTTCACGCCGACATCAATGACGCGCTGCTCTATCATCTCGTCATCAACACCAGTCGCGTCGGTTGCGAGAATGCCGCGCGGATCATCGGCGACGAAGTGTTGCGGCTGGGCCGGTGATTGCACTTGGGTTGGGCGTTTGAGTGTGGCTAAATGGTCGCGTGCCAATTTTGGGAACAGGCCCGTCCAAGCGCCGCAGCCGGCTCGGCGATCTTTTTGCCGTGCTGCTGTTGCTCGCCATTGTGGCCGGCCTGGGCTGGCTGTGGTGGCACCAAAAACATCCAGGAAAAACTTCCAAGCTGCGGCCAGCCACGACGACGCAAACCATAAAGCAGTTGCCGCCGCCGGTGGTTCCTCCGCCGGTGCCCGTGGAAAAGCCAATGGAACCGCCGCCGCGCGTCACCAATGCGGTGAGCGTGTCGTCGCCGCCGGTTGAAATTCCGAAGCCCTTGCCGCCGGTTGTGTCCTCGAATGTTCCGGTCTTGCCGACCGCCGTGGCAGCGGATTTTCCCCGGCCGGTGCGGAGTCTGCTGGAGGCGCAGGTCGCGCTGGCGCGGCGCGCGCTTTCGCCGGGGTCGATTGACGGCGCGATCGGGTCGCAAACCCGCGCGGCGCTGGCGGCGTTTCAGCGTTCGGAGAATCTCTTTGCCAGTGGCGCGCTGGACACGAACACGCGGGCGCAGCTCACGCTCGATGCGCCGTTGCTCGCGGATTATGTCGTGACCACGGAGGACCTCGCGCGGCTCCAACCGCTCGGCAAAACGTGGCTCGCCAAAGCGCAGCAGTCCGCGCTGGAATACGAGACCATTCTGGAACTCGTCGCGGAGAAGGCCCATGCGCATCCGGCGCTGATTCAAAAATTAAATCCGGAGGTGAACTGGGCGAAGGTGTCGGCGGAAACCGTTTTGAAGATCACGGACGTGGATTATCCGGAGCCGGACGCCAAGGCGGCGTTCGTGATGATTCATTTGTCGGAACGATTTCTGGAGGCGTTCGACGCGGCGACGAATTTGCTGGCGCATTTTCCGTGCAGCATCGGGGCGCACTTCGATAAGCGGCCGGTCGGCGAATTGAAAGTAAAGGCCATCGCGCCGAATCCCAATTACACCTTCGACCCGGCGGTGTTTCCCGAATCGCCGGAGGCGCAGGCCATCGGTCATAAATTGATTTTGCCGCCTGGCCCCAACAATCCCGTCGGCGTCGCGTGGATCGGCCTCGACAAGCCGGGCTACGGCATGCACGGCACGCCGGGACCGGAACAGGTGGGGCGCACCGAATCGCACGGCTGTTTTCGGCTGGCGAACTGGGACGCGGAATATTTGGTCAAGCTGGTGTGGGTCGGCATGCCGGTGGAAGTCATGCCGTAATGGCAGCCGGCCGCGAGGACTTCCAATTTTTGCCGGAAATTATCATTGCCCGGCGGCACCATTTGCCCTAGCAATAAGCAAAGTTAAATACAAAGGAAAAACATTATGACAACTGCAATTATATTGGCGGAACCGGCAACGCTCGCGTTGGGCATGATTGCCCTGATCGTGCTCGGCGGCCTGGTCCTCGTGGCGATCATCATTGGTTTCTGGATCATGGGCATTTACAACAAGCTCGTGACCATGCGCAACCGTTACAAAAATGCTTACGCGCAAATTGACGTGCAGCTCAAGCGCCGCTACGACCTGATTCCCAATCTCGTCGAGACCGCGAAAGGCTACATGGCGCACGAGCGCGGCACGCTGGAAGCCGTTACCGCCGCGCGCAACATCGCTTACGCCGCCTCGAAAGCCGCCGCCGCCAATCCCGGCGAAGCCTTAGCGATGAAGAATCTGACCGCGGCGGAGTCCGGCCTCGGCGGCACATTGAGCCGCCTGATGATGGTGAGCGAACAGTATCCCGACCTGAAGGCGAATCAAAACATGATGCAGCTCACCGAGGAGCTGACCTCGACGGAAAACAAAATTTCCTTCGCGCGCCAGGCTTACAATGATTCCGTGATGACCTATAACACCGACCGCGAAGTGTTTCCGAGCAACCTCATTGCGAACACTTTCAATTTTACGGCGGCGGAGCTGTTCGTCATTGACAAGCCGGAACAAAAGGACGCGCCGAAAGTTTCTTTCCAATGACGAGTTGCGAATGGCGAATGACGAATTGATTTCGCATTTCGGGATTTGAGATTCGGAATTGTTTTAATGGACTTTTTTGCGCAACAGGATCACGCCCGCCGCAAGACCAAGTGGCTGATTATTTATTTCGTGCTCGCGGTCATCTCCATGATCGTGATGATTTACGGCGTCGCGTTGTTTGCTTCCGGTTATGTTGCGTTAAAACAACACCACCATTATTATGATGGCGCGCAGCCTGCCTTCGCGATTTGGAATCCAGGGCTTTTCGCCATGGTGGCGTTCGGGACCATCGCGGTCATCTTTCTTGGCAGCGCCTGGAAAACAATGGCCTTGTCCGCCGGCGGCAGCGCAGTGGCTGAATCGCTCGACGGCCGGCTGATCGCTTCCAACACCAACGATCCCGACGAGCGCAAGCTGCTCAACATCGTGGAGGAAATGTCCATCGCGTCCGGCGTGCCGATGCCGAAGGTTTATGTGCTGGACGGGGAGGACGGCATCAATGCTTTCGCCGCCGGCCACACGCCCAGCGACGCCGCCGTGGCGGTCACGCATAACTGCATGACCAAGCTGTCGCGCGATGAATTGCAGGGCGTCATCGGCCACGAGTTCAGCCACATCCTGAACGGCGACATGCGGCTGAACCTCCGGCTCATCGGCGTGCTGTTCGGGATTTTTTGCATCGCCACCCTCGGCCGGATTTTGCTGTATACGCGCAGCAGCAGCAGCCGCGATAAAAATCTGCTGCCCGTCATTGGCATCATGCTTTTGGTCATCGGTTCGCTCGGTGTTTTTTTCGGACGGCTGATTCAGGCGGCGATCAGCCGCCAGCGCGAATTTCTCGCCGATGCGTCTTCGGTGCAGTTCACGCGCAATCCCGCCGGCCTATCCGGAGCGCTCCAGAAAATCGGCGGCTATGGCTCGACCATGGAATCGCCGCACGCTTCGGATGCCAGCCATTTGTTTTTTGCCAGCGGATTGCGCGAGGCGTTTTTTGGCGCGCTGGCCACGCACCCGCCGCTGGAAACGCGCATTCAGGCAATTGATCCCAACTGGGACGGGAAATTTCACCGGCTGGAGGATGACGCTACCGAAAACTTGCATCTTTCGCGCAACCCGCCGCCGCGACATGCGCCGCCGCCGGCCATGCAGCCCATTTTTGGCACCGTCCTCGGCAGCACCATTCTCGCGTCCGAGGATGAAGCGCCGCCGGTCATTAAAACCCGTTCCGTGCTGCCCAACTTGGGCAACCCGACTCCGCTCCATTTGCAATACGCCGTGCAATTGCGCAACGCGCTGCCGGAAAATCTGCAGGCCGCCGCCCGCGAACCGCTCGACGCCATGGCCTTGATTTACGCGTTGCTGTTGAGCCACGACGATTCACTGCGCGCCACGCAAATTGCCAGACTCGCGGGCCAGATGTCGCCAGCCGTTTCCCAAAAGACGCTGGCGTTGTTTCCGGATGTCACCAAAACCGCCGCTCAGGCGCGGCTCCCGCTGGTCAATCTCGCGCTGCCCGCGTTGCGGCAACTCGACGCCAGCAAGTTCACGCAGTTTTCACAGACCTTGCAATGGCTCATCGGCAGCGATGGCAAAGTGGAACTCTTCGAGTTCGTCGTGCAGAAGATTGTGCTGCGGCACTTGGAATCAAATTTTGGCCACGCGCGCCAGCCGACCGTCCAATTTTACACGTTGAAGCCGCTCGTGCCGGATTGCGCCGTGGTGTTGTCCTCGCTGGCATATGCCGGCAGCAGCGATGACGCGGCCATCGCGCAGGCGTTCGCGACCGGCGCGCCATATCTGCACGCCCCCGCCAATGCGCCCGTGGAGTTGCTGCCGCGTGACGCCTGCGGTGTCGAACAGCTTGACGCCGCGTTGAACCGGCTGGTGCAAGCCGTGTCCATCATCAAGAAAAACCTGCTGGAAGCGAGCATCTACGTCGTCGGAGCCGATGGCGTGATCGTGGAGGCGGAGGCCGAACTGCTCCGGGCCATCGCCGATACGCTGGACTGTCCCATCCCGCCGCTGGGGGTTGAAGTATAAGCCGCTTCGTGCCGTCCGGTTTTGTCACTTCCTGTCAGCCTTGCGACTTATCCTGAAATCTCTTCGCCCAAACAGTTTAGTGACCATTCAATACCAGCCCGACAGGCATCATTAATGTCGGAATGCAAGCCTGACTCCCGTCGCTTGAGGTTGCGGTGCCGGCGATTTTGCTCTGAACACCCGCAATTTCTCTGAAATCGCGCATGACATGAGGCAAAGCGCAAGCGATTTTAGGAAAAGCACAGTTGAGTTGTGACAAATCAAGCTCGATTTTCCTAAAATCAAGCGTGCTTTTCCAAAAAGCGTGCGTGCTTCGAGGGAAATCGCATCCGCTGCGAGACAAATTCTTCGCACTTTCTGACAAATACAAGGGAAAACTGGCCGTTTTGAAAGGCGGAGCGCCGTTCTCACCTGAAGTGCGGTGACAGGTCGCCGCTTTCCCAGTGGAAGACATTTCTCCCAGTGGGAAAGCGTGGACATGTCCGCACATTCCAAAACAAAAGCGCGCAACCTTTCGGTTGCGCGCAGAGATTGTTTGTATGAAAACAGGGGACTATTTCTGCTGCTTGGCTTCCCAATCGCGGGACTGGGTGTCGCCGTTCCGGGTAAATTCAACTTTGCCCTTGATGGCACCGTCCGCCAGCGTGCCGGAGTATTTGTTTGTCATGGAGTTGCCATTGAAGGTG
Organism: uncultured Verrucomicrobia subdivision 3 bacterium; assembly: GCA_903944085.1. GTDB lineage: Bacteria > Verrucomicrobiota > Verrucomicrobiia > Limisphaerales > UBA11358 > UBA11358. The sequence goes on along the minus strand of CAJAQO010000279.1, from coordinate 27,241 downwards.
CGCACCACGGTAAAGGAAACTTCCGCGCCGGCGAGCTTGCCATCGGCGATTTCGGTTTCAGTCACCGCACCGGCGCGTCCGGGGGCGGAAATTTTGCCGGTCAGCTTGTCGCCTTCGAACTTCAGCACGAGGGTGTTCGTGCGGTCGGCTCCGCCATTGCGGCCGGGCATGGTCCAGATGTAAGTGCCGGAGGGATCTACTTTTTTGTCGTCCGCCTGGGCTTGGGTGATGGCACCGAGCAGCAACAAGCCGCCCAGCATGATTTTTGTGAGTTTGATCAATTTCATTTGTATGAGTTGTTTGTTTGAAAGTCGCCCCCAGACGCCTTTGAACTGCGCGCTGGCGAGAAACTCTTCAGATCAGACTGAGGCAGCGGATGAAAGGTTACGTTTTAACGGTGAGCCGAGGCAAAGCGCGGGCTTGGAAGCCAGGCGGAACTGCAATCCAAAGCCGCTGGCGGGGCTACTCGGCGCGCTGATAAACGCGCACCCAGTCCACCTCGAAACGGACAGGATAGGCGAGGTGCGAAGGATCGCCGCCGCTGTCGCCGCCGATGGCCTGGTTCAAGATGAAATAAACCGGACGATGAAAGGGATTGCCGCGATCCGCATTGTCGGCGGCCGCGAGGTCGAGGTGGTTCATCAGCTTGCCGTCGAGCCGCAGGTCAATCTTTTGCTCGTCCCACTCCATCGTCCAGAGATGAAATTCCTTGGACCACGCGTCGCCGCCAAGGTCAACGATGGGCTGCTTGACGGTGGACCATTTGCTTTTGCCATTAATTCCGTAATCAATATTGGCCAGCACGGTGCCGGTGTAATATTCCATGATGTCCACCTCGCCGCACGCGGGCCAGCCAATGCGCGGCGTGGTGCCCAGCGTCCAGAAGGCGGGCCAGCTTCCGAGCCGCGTGTCAATGCGCGCCCGCATCTCGAACCTGCCGTATTTGAACTCTTGCAATCGGCGCGTAGTGAGGCTCGCGGAGGTGCATTCAATCCACTTGCGGCTCGCGCGCCAATCAGTCCGGTTGGTGGTATAATTTGGATTCGCTTTGTGCTTCGGCCTTGCTTCGATGATCAGCAGGCCGTTGGTGCAATAAGCGTTTTCCGGCTGATACCATTGCAGCTCGTGGTTGCGCACAAAACCGCGCTCGTAATTCCAGTTCGCCGGATCAGGCGGGCCGTTGGTGTCAAATTCATCGTGCCACATCAGCTTCCAATGGTTCGTGGTTTCTGGCGCGTCATTCACTGCCACCGGCCAGCCATCGGACCAATCAATCTTTCCAATTGCCAGCCGCGAACGGCCTTGCGTATCGGCATCGTAATAATGATAGCTGAAGCGCGTCGGGCCGTTGGTGCGGCCGTCATCCACAATGCCGATGTGGCCCGGGCCGATGAAACGTCCGCTGCTCGCCAGAAACGGCGAGCCGCCGCCGGTGGTCAAGTCGCCGCCATCGCGGTCGCGATACGGCCCGGTGATTTTTTTGGCGCGACCAACGCGGACTTCGTAAGTGCTGTTGGTGCCCTGGCAGCATTGGCCCCAGTTCACGAAGAGATAATAAAAATTTTCATGCCGCGTCAGACACGCGGCCTCGATGGAATTATTCCACGCGAGCTGAAACAGCGGCGAGTTGGTGCTGAAACGCAGGCCGGTCTGCGGATCGAGTTCGGTCAGAAAAATTCCCTGCCAATACGAGCCGAACGCGAGCCACAACTTGCCGTCGGCATCCAACAGGGCGCTCGGATCAATCGTGTTGAACGCTGCGGCCGGACTGGACGAGATCACCGGCCCGCTGTCCGTCCACAGATAATTCGTCGCGTCGGGATCGAGCGTCGGATTCGTGGCGAGGCCGATGGCGGAAGTTTGTTTGCCGAAAGTCGAGACGGCGTAATAAAGATAAAATTTCCCGTTCACGCGAACGACATCCGGTGCCCACATGGAACCCCGGAAGCCAGGCACCACCGTCTTTGTCCACACAGGCGGCGTGCGGAAAATAGAATCGCCCATTTGCCAATGAATCAAATCCGGCGACGATTTGGTGCGAATGCCCGGCCCGGTGCCGAAGATGAAATAATTGCTGCCATCCTTGACGATGGTGGACGGATCGTGGATGAACGTCTGGCCCGCCAGCGCCAACGGGGCAAAATTTGTCTCGACGCCATTCGCGGTGAGCGCGGCCAGCAAAATTAACTGAATATGAAAGCGACAAAAATTCGTGTTCATAACAAATTCGTTCATGGCTGAATCAGATTTTCCGACACCCGCTGTATCTTCACTGCTTTGCCGCTGGCGTGGTCAATTTCAACCACCACGCCGTGCAGCTTCACGTCGTTGCGCGCCACTTCAAACCGCTGTGGCATGGCGGTGCGGAAACGCTGGAGCACGGGCTGTATCTCGCGGCCCAACACGCTTTCGTGCGGGCCGGTGAAACCGGCGTCCGTCAGATACGCGGTGCCGCCGGGAAAAATTTGCTCGTCCGCCGTCTGCACGTGCGTGTGCGTGCCCACCACGGCGCTGACCTGGCCGTCCAGCATCCGCGCGAACGCGATTTTTTCCGAGGTCGCTTCGGCGTGAAAATCCACAAAGATAATTGGCGTGTGTTGGCGCAGCCATTTCGCCTCGTCCAGCGCGAGCGTGAACGGATTGTCCAGCGGCGGCTGCATGAAAGTGCGGCCCTGCACATTCATCACGGCGACGGGTGGCAGATCGCGGATTTTCAAAATCGTGCTGCCCTGGCCGGGCGTGCCGGCTGGATAATTCAGCGGGCGGAGAAAACGCTTTTCGTTTTGCAGCAGCTCCATGACTTCTTTTTGATCCCACAAATGGTCGCCGGTGGTGATGGCGTCCACGCCGTAGCCGAATAGTTCCGTGGCGATGTCCGGCGTGATGCCGTTGCCGCCGGCGGAATTTTCGCCGTTGGCGATGACCACCTCGAGGCTGTGCGCGTGCCGCAGATTTGGCAGGAGTTCCTTGACTGCGCGCCGACCGGGGCTGCCGACGATGTCGCCGATGAACAAAATTTTCACCGGAAAAATTTAACCGCGAAACACACGAAACACACGAAAGAAAACCGTTTCACAGCCAGCACGCGATGGCACCGATGCAGGCGACGATCAGCCACAGCACCAGCACGGCGCGGGTGCGGCTCAGGCCGGCGCGCGTGAGCCGGTGGGAAAGGTGATTGGTGTCGCCAATCCAAAACGGTTTTTTATTGAGCGTGCGGAACAGGCTGACTTGTGCAAGGTCGAGCAAAGGAATCACCAGCACGAGCAGCGGCGCAAGCACGGCGAGCGGGCGCGGATTTTGCTTTGTGTAAAAATGCGGGAGAATCGCCATCACGGCAAGCAGGTAGCCGACCAGATGGCTGCCGGCGTCGCCGAGAAACGCGCGGGCGTTCGGAAAATTCCACGGCAGAAAGCCTACGAGCGCACCGCACATGAGAAAGCCCGTGATGGCGACGAGATATTCGCCATTCGCAGCGGCGATGAGTGCGAAAATAAACGCGCCAATCGCGCCCACGCCCGCGCACAGGCCGTTCATGTTGTCCATGAAATTGAAGGCGTTGATGACGGTGAGCAGCCAGAGAATTGTGATGGCATAACTGAAAATTTCGCTGTGAACAAACAACGTGATGCGCTTGCACGCGGTGGCAACGGCGATGGAAATGAGAAACTGCCCGATGAATTTGGGCAGCGCCTTCAACTCGTGTTTGTCATCCAACCAGCCCAGAATCGTGATGGCGACCGCGCCCAGCGCGAGGACGGAAAGTTCGATTGCGCGCCGGTCAATGCCGTGGACGATCAATCCGGCGGCGGCAGATTTCACGATGCCGAGTTTGAGCAAAATTGCGCCGACCGCCAGCGGCAGGAGAATTCCCGTCAGCACGGCAAAGCCGCCGGCCAGCGGAACCGGCGCGCTGTGGATTTTACGGTGGCCGGGATCATCCACGAGATTGGTGCGCAGACACCATTTGCGCCACAGCGGCAGCGCCAGCAGCGAGGTCGCGAACGCGCCCAGAAAGGCGGCGGCAAAAAAATTGAACGGAAAAGTCACGCGCGCAGGCCGCGTTCGGCGGCCAGTTTCAGATAAACATTATATTGGTCGTCCACCATTTTTTCGACGGAGAAGTTTTCGCGCACGAAGGCCGCGCCGGCGTGGCCCAACTTTTTGCGGAGCGCGGGGTCGCGGGCAAGTTGCCGCAACCGTTGCGCGGCGGCATCCGTATCGCCAGTGCGGACGACGAAGCCGGTTTCGTTTTCGAGGCAGACTTCGTCTGCGCCGTCAAAATTGTAAGCGACCACTGGCTTGCCGGCGGCCAGCGCCTGCGGCAGCGCGCGGGACAAAGCCTCGCGATAGGACAAATGCGCGAGGCAATCCATGATGCCGACGTAACGCGCCACTTCGCCGGGCGGCAGGAGGCCGGCAAAAATGACTTTGCCGGCCAGGCCGAGCGCGCGGATTTGATTTTCAATTTCGCCGCGCAACAGTCCGTCGCCGACAAACAGCAGCCGCGCTTGCGGGATTTGCGGAGCGATTTTCGCAAACGCGGTCACCAAATCGGCGTGGCCTTTGAGCCGGAAAATGCGGCCGATCTTGCCGATGACGAAATGATTTTCGTCGAGCCCGAGTTTTTTTCGCAACGCCAGATCACTCGGCGCGTTCACAAATGGCGCCAAATTAAAACCGCTGAAAATGCGCGTGAACATTTCCGGCTGGCCGATGCCGGCGGCCAAATACAATTTCGTCATCGCGCCAGCGGAGCAGAAAAAATGATCGGTGACTTTGGCCGCGTGTTTTTCGGCGGCGGTGAAAACGAAATTGGCGAGCGCGCCCTGAAAATTGCCAAACGACGGGCCGTGGATGTGATGGATGATGATCGGCACGCCGGCGCGTTTCGCGGCGAGGCGTCCGAGAATTCCCGCCTTGCCGCTGTGCGTGTGAACCAGGTCGGGTTTTTGCGCGCGCAATATTTTTTCCAGCCGGCGCAGCGCGAGGAAATCTTTCAGCGGATGCACCGGGCGAACGAGTTCGGGAACCAACGTGAGCAGGCCGGGGATTTTCGCCGCTTCATTTTCCAGCGAACCTTCCGGGCCAGTGGTCGGGCCGGAAATTAATTTTACTTCGACGCCGGGTTTTGCGCGCAGCCCGTGGATGGTGGCCAGGGTATTTTCCTGCGCGCCGCCGATGACCAGGCGGGTGATGATGTGCGTGACGCGCATGGCGTCATTGGCCGCCGAGCTGGGTCAGGCGTTCACGGACGGCTTTGATTTCGGCGGCATTGGTCGGCGCGTTGGCGAGATAGATTTTGTAATTGCGAACGGCTTCGTTGGTGTCGTGCTGGCGCGAGGCAATGTCGCCCAGCCCGTAGGCGACCCGGAATGAATTGGTGAAGGTCGTTTGCAATTGGAGGAAATCAGCGCGTGCATCGTCGAGGTGGCCGCTTTGGAGGTAGGCAATGGCGCGGTTAAATCGCACGTCAGGATTGTTGGTTTGAATTCCGAGAATTTTGCTCAAGGCCGTCACGGCATCGGAGTAGGCGCCGATCTGGAGGCTGGCCATGCCCTTGCCGTAAAGCCATTCCAGATCGTTTGGCGTGCGCGCGAGCTTGTGGTTGATCACGTGAAGGGCATTCGTGTAAAGGCCGACCATGAAGAATTTTTGCACCGAGAACATCAGTAATGTTTCGTCGTCCGGGTGGCGGGCGATTTCCGTTTCCAGCAACGCCGCACCTGCTGTTTTTTCGTTGTTCTGGAAATGGGCGGCAGCGGCGAGGTAGTTTAGTTCGGTGGAATTAAATTCATTCAGCAAAAAATCCGCCGGGCTGGTTTGGGGATCATGCAACGCTTCCATCGCGCGGTCAGGCTTGCCGGAAAAAAGATAAATGCGCGCCAGAAACAGGCGCGTGGCCAGATTTTCCGGGGCCACCTCGCGCACGCGGGTAAAGGCTGCCAGCGCCTGGTGGAAGAGCGGCAATGGCTGGCTTATCATCAATCCCGCGCCATATTCGAAGCAAAAGCTCGGCTCGTCAAACGGGCCGTTGGCGCCCATGACTTCGCTCCAGTCGTGATATTTGCCGAACTGGTCAGCCGTGGCCCGCGAGGGATTCACAGCCACGGGCTTGTGCGCGCGCAGGTTTTTGTTGAAGTCCAGATTGATGCTGGCGACGACGTTGTCCGGATTCAGCGCTTGAGCTTCGCTGAAACAGCTCGCGGCCTGGTCGAGTTCGTGAGCGCGTTGCAGTTGCACGCCCAGAAAATTCAGGCTGCGGGAATAAAAAGTTCCGGCCAGGATGGCGTTGGGATTTGGCTCCGGTGCCGCGTGCAGATGCTTCATGAACCAGCCAATGGCACCTTTTTGTTTTTTGTAATTAGGCGGATTCAGCGCTTTTTCAATGGCCGGCTGGGTGCTCGCCGTGACCTGGGCCCAGAATGATTCGTTCTCGGCGATCAGTTTATCATCCAAAGCCGGTGGCAGCAGCGTGTCTTCCGACAGCGGCTTCAGCGAATAAAACAAGCCGTGCGGCTCCGCATAAAACTGTTCGAAGTAATAGCCGAAACTGGGATTGAGATAGCACAGATTGTTGCTTTTGGAGAGCTGGTTTAGCAGCGTGTAAATGTGCAGCAAGTTGACGCCGCCGACGGCAATTTCATTCGTCGTAGTGGTTTGCGGCCAAACGTTCGGATAATTTTTATGTAAAAATTGATGGTAGGCTGCCAAGTTGAGGGATTGCGTGTCCACCACGGGGAAATTTTTCTCGCGTCCTTCGCGGGCCAGCATCGCTTGCACAAGATATGCCCGCAGCGGTTGATCCTGGCTTGGATTTTCACTGTCGCACAGCAAAATGGCCCCCGCACGCGGGAGATTTTGCGTCGTGAATCGGGCGTATTTCAGCAAGGCATCGTCATTGAGCGCCCGGATGACGGGTTTGTTTTTATAAACCAGCAGCCCCATTGCCAGCACGACCGCCGCCAGCGTGCCAAACACAATCACGGGACACAACCACATGAAACCGGGCGGCAAAGCCGGATCGGGTTTGCTCATGCGCCGGCTGGGGGTCGGCTCTTTGCCGAAGATCAGCAAAAAATAGCCGCAGTAATAACCCAGGCACAAGGCGGTCAGATAATAAACAGTCAGCGCGGGAGCCGGCACCAGTTGGCGGGGACTGAACGGCGGGTCGAACATCACCCAGACACAGATGCCGAAAATCACCGCATTGACGACATGGATCATGTAATTGACCAAGGTCGTGCCCACCCGACTGTGGTCGCCAAAACTCGCGCTCCAGCGAATGGCCATCAAAAACGCCGGCAGCAGGGAAGTCAGCGAGATCAAACCCAGATTATACCGGACCTCGCCGCTGCGGATCGCCTTCATCACCAGCCAGTCCATGCGCAGATTAGGCTTGAGCGCCTGCCAGAAAGTCAGCGGATAAGTTCCCGAAAGCTGGTTCAACAGCGGCAGCAGCAACAACAGCAACAGTCCCGCCAGGCCGCACAGCGACATGCGGACGAGAAAATTAACATTGAAAAAATCCAGCTTGCGCAGCCAGATGACCGCCATCACGAACACCGGAAAAAACGCCACCAGCGCCCAGTTGTCCGTGATGCCCGCGCCATAGAGCACCGCCGCCAGGAACAGCCGGCCCTCCCGTTCATCCAGCCGATATTCCAGCAATTGCCACAGGATGACCGCAAACCACAGCAGTTCAAAACTCTCGCCGGTAAAACTCGTGGCATGTTCCCAAAACGTCAGTTGCAGACCCGCGAAGAAGACCGCCACCACCGGCGGCAACCAGGCCACCCAACTGGTGAGAAAGGAAAAATCGCTGCGCTCCCGCGTGCGTTCCATTTCCGTGCGGTCGTGCGGCAGGAGGGCCACCGAGCGCGCCAAGATTGCCAGCGTCGCCGCGCCGCAGCCGGCGGAAAATAAATTCAAAGCTACCGGAATGTGCGCCGCCGGCAGCCAGCGGAACGGCAGCGTGACCAGATACGTCAGCGGCGTGAAAAGCTGCGGCTGCCAGATCCAGCCGGAAACTCCCGCCACCTGGCCGAGATTCAGCAGCGTCACCCAATGGTTCAAGGTGAACCAATACACGACCAGCATCAGGCCGCCCAGCAGCCACGGTAAAAAACGCGGCACGAAATTGGTGCGCGGGTCGGTCTGATTTTCTTTAGGCATTCGGTTTATCCAGTTTGAATCCAAGCACCGCGCGTTGGCAAGTTCAGTTTCTCCGGCGCAAATCCGCCACGCATTCCACATGCTGCGTCTGCGGGAACATATCCAGCGGCTGCACGCGCGATAATTCAAAGACACCGTCCGCGCATAAAATGTTCAAATCCCGCGCCATCGTCGCCGGATGGCAGGAAACATAAATCACCTGCGCCGGCTTCGTTTGCCGCAATAATTCCAGCGTTTCCGGCCAGCAGCCCTTGCGCGGCGGATCCAGAATCACCGAGGTTTTATTTTCAAGCTGGCCGTCCGCCAGGACCGAAAATTTTTGCAGCAGCGCCGGCAAAATTTCTTCCACCTTCGCCGCGACGAATTCGCCGTTCGTGATTTTTCGCAAAGCCGCGTTTTGTCTTGCCGCCTTGATCGCCAGTTGGTCGTATTCCACGCCGACGAACGACTTCACCACGTCCGCCGCCTCGATGCCGAAAAAGCCCACGCCGCAATACAAATCAATCAAATGTTGCGCTCCGGCCGCTTGCAAAAACTCGCGCACCGTCGCGACGAGTTTGGGCAGCAGGAAAAAATTATTCTGGAAAAATGAATCCGGCGGCACTTCCCAATTTTCCGGCTGCACGCGCAGCACCACTTTGATGCCGCCCTTCGGCGGCGGATTCGCGCGGACTTCCTTGATTTGTTCGTTCAGCGCCGGTTCGGCAATTTTGCATTCCTCGATGTCCTCCACAAACTGGTTGTCCGCGCGAATGAAGCCGATGACCAGCTTTTTCGCCGGGCCGTTCCATTGGCTGCGGATCATGATGCGGTTGCGGTAGCCGTAAGGCGCAGGGCAGGGGAGCACCGACTGAATTTTCTCCGGCGAAATTTTCCCGACCCGCTCGAACAAATCCGCGATCTGCTTGTGCTTGAAGCGCAACTGCGCCGCGTAATCTATGTGCTGATACTGGCACCCGCCGCACGCGCCAAAATATTCGCATTCCGGCACCACGCGCTCCGGCGCCGGCGTGATGACGCGCAGCAATTTGGCCCGGGCGAAATTTTTCTTCACCTCCGTGATTTCCGCCGCTACCGTTTCGCCGGTGATGACGAACGGCACAAAGACCACGAATTCGTCAATGCGCCCAACGCCTTCGCCGCCGAACGCGAGGTCGTGGATGGCCAGGTTAATTTTATCGCCGATTTTGAGAGGCACGCCGCCAGTTTAGAACACACAACACGGGCGAAAAGTTTATTCGGCGGCAACGTGGTGCTTATCGCCGACTATATAATAATGATCCCCAACGCGCCTTTGCCTTCCGCCGCTGCCAGAGAAAAAGGCCAAACCACCCAAGGCGAGCAGACTTAAAACGCCCGGTTCAGGAATAGCCGTGGCCTCAATGGCAGTCTAATTCGGTCGAATTAATTGCCTTTTGCTTGTCCGGGACTTTGGCTGTGCGTGAACTTCACGCGATCTGCGTGAAAATTTCGCGCTTGCGGTCAGCAGCCTTCTTTGCCGAAGGCCACTGGCGCGTGAACCTAAATTCTCCGGCGGTGCCAGAGCAAGCCTAAGCCGCCCAAAGCGAACAAACTTAAAACATCCGGTTCAGGAATGGCGGTGGCAGTTATGGCATATTGAGGGTCAATACCTGAAATAAAATTCCAAGACGAACCATTATCCGTGGAATAAGAATAGCCGTCGCCTCCAGTCCAGCCACCCATTGGATTGTGTTGGGAGGCCGTATTCAGCGCTCTATTCCACACATAGCCAAGGGGCACGCCCGAGGCACCACTGACAAATGGTGTCTCTGCGCCTAGCACAAGCATATAAAATGTGCCGGGCGATAAGCTAATATCTGCAGCGGGAGAATAAATGTATACGCCGTTGGTGGACGGGTCGGCGGAACCGTTCAGTGTGCCAAGGCTACGTGGAGGACCGCTGAAGGGTCCTGTGTAAAGCATGGTTGTGAAGCCACTGGGATTGCCAAAAGCATTTCCCATCTCAAGCTGAATGGAATTGAGAGCATATCCGCCGGCGTTGGTTCCAGTGGTAAACAACACCGAGAGCCATGAATTACTTCCCACGCCAAGGTCACTGCCGAGACCCACGCCAAGGTTAGATAGATAAACTGTTCCTTGTGCCGGCGCGATTTGTTGCGTCAACAGTCCGGTCACAAACGCAATGATTACTTTTTTCATATAGGTATCGTTTCGTTTTATCAGACAAATTTTTATTTGATGATGCCGCCAAAACAACCGTAGGCGTCTCGGAAGCTGAAACCATAAACCTCAACGTCCACAGGTTGGGAACTGGTCACTTTCCACACGCCATTTGTAACAGGAATTTGCGCACCAAAAAAACCACTTGTCCCAATTGCGAGAAAATTGGTCGCTGCCACGAACGAACCATTCAGAATTGTGTTCGTTATGGCCGATTGTGGCACAATAAGGTTCAGATAATTAAGGTCAAAACCTCCAGGTATGACCACGATATTTGTCATCAAGCAATGGCTGATGGGCGGCAAGAGTATCTCGCAGGGATCGCCCGGGTCGCCACCTAATGTCGCTCCATCGGCAAAATGAGCTATCTGGACAGGTTGGCTGGCCAGAAATTCGACTGGCCCATCCAGATTCGTGTCACAAAATCCTCCCGCCGACAGGTTCGCAACAAAAGTCCCGTCGGCGGTCGTTATCGTCACCAGATTGTTGCTGGAAGCCGAGAGAACTCGATAAGTATCCCCGCCGCCGCGTCCCGCGAAGGAGAGTGTTAACACTTGACTGCCCCATGATTCCACAGGCATTTGTTCCTGCATTAGCGGATTGGCGGTGACGGTGCCCCCATCGGGCACATCGGCGACTGTCGTGCCCGCAAACACGGCAATCGGTTTGTCTGATTGAATCCACGTGCCCGTCACGTCGTCACCGGGGGTCAAACTGGCAATTTGATAAGTTTGGCCGGCCTGCATCGTTGGCACATAGTAAAAATTGGTTGTGGCATACCCCGGCAGGTCGGCCGTTGCTGAAGGTGTGATTCTGACGGTCGTGTTGCTCATTGTGGCGACAATGGCCAGCTCGGAAAGACCCAGCCAACCTGCACGAGACAGGACACAATAATTGGTTCCCAGCAGAGGCGTCGGGTAACCGGTGAACGCCGCGGAGACAGTCGGATCATAATCCAGCCCATACACCGACACTGGCGCGCTAGAAGTAACTTGGATGCCATTGGCTTCCACCATATCGTAATCTTCCAGCATGGCCGCCAGCGGGACGCTGATATTGGTTGCCGCGCCCGCCGCCACCGTAAAGAACTGGCTCACAAGCGGCACTTGCGCACAGTAAGTTGCCGGCGTCGCTAAGGAGGGATCGGCGTCATAAGCCTGCCACTCATTCGTGCTGCCGGTGAGGTTAATGTCGTATTTGTCATAAAGCAGCGTGCAATTGGTCGCGCGGCTGTCGTAGGTCACGATATAACAATAGCCGGCATAAACCACCACCCAGTTTGTGTCCCGGATATAACCGGTGAAAATAGGATCAAGCCCGGTGGCCGCCCAAGCCGCTTGTTCCGGCGCGGTGAGCTTCCTGAATACATTGGTTCCATTCACCGCCGCATCGCCGCCCCCGCTCACAATCACCGTCGGGCCATTGGTCCACAATCCCGGCAGCGTCACCGTTCCCGTGGCACCCGCCGGACTGGAAATGATCAGCGATAGTTGATTGCTGCCATCATTATACAGGGACGGAAACGCCAGCCAGAAGTTGGTGCCCAGGGAACTCTTCGCGACACTGTCATTGGGTGAACTGAGCCGGTAAAAGCCCTGTGCGTCTTTCGCGTTGAGCACGATCAAATTGGTTTGGTCGGGGTAGCTGCGCAGCACCCACTGCCACGCGGCCGGCGGCGTCAGCAGGTTCGTGGCGTAAAGCAGATCATACACTTCATTCGTCACGCCCGCCGGGGGATGAATCACCAGCAAAGCGGTCTGGTTGGTGACCGTGATGATTTCCAGCCAAAGGCGGTTCGTGTCAATTGGCATTTGTTTACCGGCCGGAGCGCCGCCGTCGCCATAATCGCCCGATCCGCCGCCAATGGGAATCAGCCCATTCATGCCCAGGCCCCGCAACTGCCGGTTGGCCGTCACAGTTTGCAAGTCCGTCACCAACGCGGCGAGCGCATCCGCCTGCGCGAGCACGGCGGCGGCGGCGCGGCTGGGATTCACAGCCCGGCCGGACGACGATGGTTCACTGGCAGTGGCATCCACCAAAAACTGTCCATCGGCGATCTGATAGATGGCTTGATTTGGCTCCAGCGGCGCGCAAGGCAGCGGCGCGGGCATGCTGCTGAATCCCGGACTCACCACCCAAAAAGTTCCAAACGGCGGCACCTGATCCGGCGGCACCAAGGCCAGACCCTGGGCGTCCGCCACCACGCGGACAACCGAATCTGCCGCAACGGACTGTCCAATTCCGTTGTGAACGGTTAAAAGAACAGCCAAACCGAATGTGACCCATAATTTTCCAATCCGATTTTCGATTTTCATTTCATCCATCAGCTTTCTTCTGGAGTCGTTTTGCCCGGACGCGAATTTTCGATCCATAAAACAAGGCATGATTTTGATTAAAAACTCGAGCCCTCGCAAACGCTGGACTTTAGCCGGGAAAAAATACTTCCCGGCGATGTAAAATCACGGCGGCTGGGTAAAGCCAAGGGGCTTGCCGGTGCAAGCCCCTTGAATTGTTTCAGCCTAGCACGGCGATGCTGGCCACGTCGCTCCACTGGCCGACCTGAGTGTCGCCTTCGCGGTAGATGGCCTTGTATTTCCAAACCACGCTGGTGCCGGCGGCCGGCAGCGGTGCGGTGTCCAGAAAATCCCCCAAGGTGGCGTAGGCCAGAAACCCAAAACCCTTGCCATCGCCACGGTCCACCAGAATTTCCACTCCGTCCATCCCCTGCTTGATCCAGAGGATGTGCGGATGGCCGGCCTTCATCACCAGGGTCAGCACCGGTTTCAAGTTGACATAATCAATGATCTGTTCGGACCCGATGATGCCCAAGTCCTGACCGATGGCTTCGTTGTAATTGGGATGTTTCTTGATGCGTGCCGCCAAGGTGCTGGCACGAGTGAAAATACCGGCGGGCACGGCCGGCGGCGGGGTGCCGGGATCAGGTGTCACCGGCAAATCACCGAGGTTGCTGCCACGAATGAGCGCGCTTTTATAGGCTGTCCAATCCTGGGTAGTCTTGGTGTGTTGGTGATGCAGGTCGCAGACGTAGCCGAAATATAAGTTATCGGCGGTAGTTTGGGCGATTTCCGCCGGCGTGACCCCGACATTGGGGCCATCTTTGGGGAGTTTGCCGGAGAAGTTGCCGAGCCACAGGCGCTTGCCGGGCACATTAGGTGGGATAAAATATGCTTTTGACATAGATTTTATGTTGTTTTTTGAGTTTGTTCGTTGGTTATGCAGTTTGTTTTTATCATGTTTTCACTGGACTTTATCGTTGTTTGACTTGTTTTAATGGTTCACTGACTTGCTGCGGACATTCTTTGGCTTGTTTTTGTGGCGGCGTGGCTTGTTGCCACCGCTTTTGGGGTTGATTTAAGAACGGATTCGCTCGTCCAATCACCGGTTGGATTGTGTTAGTCTTTGGTTGGCTTGTTTTTCTGATTTTGCGGCTTGATTTAACGGCGGATAGGATCTGAACGGCGAAATACAACTTGTGGCAGCCACTGTTTGGTTTGTTTTTTCGGCCGCATGGCTTGTGGCGGCGATTGCGTGGCTTGTTTTGACGGCCAGCAGGGTTATTTCGATGGCCGGCTGGCTGGTGGTGGCGGTGGCCCGGGTTGTTTTCGCCGGGGCATGGCGGTTGGGGATGCCTGAAATAATTGCTGCCGGGAATGAAACAAAAGCAGTATCCATTTGGGCAAGGCAAATCACCACCAAAGGGCTCGCGGACGGGGCGGAGGAAAATGAATTGCGGCTGCGCGGGTTAAATTCTCCGGAGAGGAATATGGAAATGGCGCTTTGTTGAAAGGCGTCCGCCAAGTTTGCCAACAAATCCACCAGACTGCAATTTGTCACCCAGAGCCAATGCATAATCAATGCTGACGGTTAAACCAAAGCTTATGCCGCTTGGCAATCAAAAATCGTCAAATGACAATATTTTGAACCATTTTGCCAAAATAGGGTTAGGTCGGCCGGGAAAATTATCAGGCTGTAGTTTGGTGCCCGACCGGGACCCGGCTAGGATTTCTTCAATCCGGCAATGGCGGCCTTCATTTCGTCGAAGTGCCCCTGCGCGCCGAGCGCATCGGTGACGTGGATGATTTTTCCGTCCGTGCCGATCAGGAAGCTGACGCGCTTGGACATTTTCAGCAGCGGCATTTTTGTGTCGTAGGCTGCGATGATCTTGCCCTCGGTGTCCGCCAGCAGCGTGAAGTTCAACTTGTATTCTTCGATGAATTTTTTGTGCCTCGCGGCGGAATCAAAACTGACGCCGATGACTGCCACATTGTTCGTCTGCAAATCGCCCAGGCGGTCGCGGAAACCGCAGGCCTCTTTCGTGCAGCCGCCGGTGAAATCTTTCGGATAAAAATACAGCAGCACCAGCTTCTTTCCGGCGAAATCGGCGAGCTTCACGGTTTTGCCGTCCTGATCCTGGCCGGCAAACGCGGGCGCGAGGTCGCCGGCTTTCGGCATTTCGGCAAACACCGTGGTGGCGGAAAGGAGCAGTGTGGCGAACAGCAGTTTTAAATTCATGGCAGAAGCAATCACCCACCCGGCGGAAATTTGCAAGCGGCGGTTACTTTTTTTTGCGCGGCCAGCGGCGCAGCCCGTTTTGCAGCCACAGCCACCAGACCATCCAAAACGCTTCCGTCACAATGCCGCGCGAGAGCTTGGACGAGCCTTCGACGCGTTCGGTGAAGGTGATCGGCACTTCGCCGATGTGGAAGCCGTCGCGCCAGAGCCGGTGGGTCATCTCGATTTGAAAGCTGTAGCCGTTGGATTTGACGGCGTCGAGCTGGATGGCTTGCAGCGCGCGGCGGCGGAAACATTTGTAGCCGCCGGTGGGGTCGGTGAACGGCAGGCCGGTGATGAGCCAGACGTAAATGCCGGCGCAGCGGCTGAGCATCAGCCGTTTGAGCGGCCAGTTCAGCACGCGCACGCCGCCGGAATAGCGGGAGCCGATCACCAGATCGGCCTGCTGCACGGCTTTCAGAAAATTGGGAATCTCATCCGGGTCATGCGAAAAATCGCAGTCCATCTCAAAAATAAAATCGTAGTTTTTTTCCAGCGCCCACTTGAAGCCGGAAATGTAGGCGCGGCCCAGCCCGTTTTTTTTCGCCTCGTGCAGGACGTGAATCTGCGGATGTTTCGCGGCGAGGTCATCCGCGATTTTCCCCGTGCCGTCCGACGAATTGCCGTCCACCACCAGCACGTCCACGCCGACCGGCAGCGACAAAAGTTTGGCCGCCATGCGCGGGAGATTTTCCCGTTCATTGACAGTCGGCACGATGATAAGCGTCTGGTTCATGCGGCAGCGCCGAAATAAATAAACGTGAAACGCCCGAAAAACAAGCCGGCAGTTCGCCGATGCCCAAAAACTTTCATTGCCAGCGGAAATCGTCCGGCATAGCTTGGCCGCGAAAATGTTCGCCTCCTTGTTCAACCTCATCGCCCATCTGGGATTTTTGCTGACCAATCCGCTCTGGCTGGCGATGACCGTGTTTCAACTGTGGATGCTCGTGCACGCGCTCCGCAACCGCGAATGGCTGTGGGCGTTTTTTATTTTCATCGGCTCCGGGCTGGGCGCGTTCTGGTATTATTTTTCAGTTTATCGCGACTCGGCTTCCACCGGCTTTGAACTGCCCGGCGCGCAAAGCCGCGCCCGCATCAAACAACTCGAGGCGAAAATTCATCACTTGGACAATGCCTACCACCATTTCCAATTGGGCGACGTTTATTTCCAGCGCGGAAAATTTCCCGAGGCGGAGAAATGTTATCGCGCCGCGCTCGTGCGCGAGCCGAACGACGTGGACGCCCGCGCGCATCTCGGCCAGTGTCTGCTGCGCTTGAAACGTCCCGCCGAAGCGCGTCCGCTGCTGGAAGGCGTGATGCACGAAAAGCCGGAGCACGATTACGGCCACACGATGATGGCGCTGGCGGAGACGCTCACCGCGCTCGGCGAGACGGATAATGCGCTGCTCTATTGGCAGCACATCACGCAAAACCATTCCTATCCGCGCGCCAAGGTGCAGCTCGCGGAACTTTACGCCACGAAAAAACAGCCCGACCTGGCCCGCGCCGAACTCAAGGACGTGTTGAGCGACGACCCGCACGCGCCCGCCTACCAGCGCCAGCGTGATCGCGTGTGGGTGCGCCGCGCAAAAAACTTGCTCGCGCGTTTGTAGTCATTCCGACGCGCGGGTGAATCTCTTCAAAATTCGGAACGGAAAATTGACTTGTGCTTTCGGCGGCGACATTCTGTTAAAAATGCGCAAGCTCTGCCTTGAATTTGCAACCGGCCGCACCACCCGTCGCGGCGGGCTTGGCCTGCGGTTTTTTCTGGTGTTGACCGGGTTGATTGGCTTGGCCGCCATCCGCGCCGCCGCGCTGCCGCCGCGCATTACGGCGTTCACTCCGGCGGGCGCGCTGGCTTGGACGAACGCCGCCGTCCCCGGCGTCAGCACGGTGGAAGGCGCGAGGACGCTGAACGGCAAGTGGTCGCCGCTGCAAAATGTTTTTTCCACCAACGCCGGCGGCCAGCTTGCGGTGCCGCTGAATTCGACGAATAAATTTTTTCGCCTCGCTGCCGTGGACGTTTCGCCGACGGCGCAGGGTTTTACGAATTTGGTTTACGCCTACGGGCTGCTGGAAACCGTGGCGGGCACCGGCCTTGGGCGCATTGACAACACCAGCTATTGGCAAAGTTCGTTCGAAGGCGGCCCGGCGACGAACGCGGCCCTGTCGCGTCCGCATTACGCGATGGCCGACCGCGCGGGAAATATTTACATCGTGGACAAGAACAGCCATGCCGTTGAGCGCGTGGACACGAACGGCCTGATACACACCATTGCGGGCACACACGTCGGCGGCTTCAACGGCGAAGGTCCCGCAGCCGCCACGAATTTGCAGTTGAACGCGCCCAACGGTTTGTGGGTGCGCGCCGACGGCACGGTGTATGTGCTCGACACCGGCAACGCGCGCGTCCGCCGCGTGACCACCAACGGCGTGATGAGCACGCTGTTTTTCGCGCAGAGCGACACCAACTCCGCGCTCGCGGGCGGGCGCTGCCTGTGGGTGAAGGACGACGAATCGCTAGCCTATTTTGGCAACTTGACCCGCATGCGTGAATGGACGCCGGGCGGCGGCGTGCAAACATTGTCCAGCGGCTACACCGAACTCGGCACGTTTTGCGTGCTGGCTTCCGGCAACCTCATCGTGGCGGACCGCGGCGGCAATTACGTTTACAGCGTCACCGCCAGCGGCACGCAAACGATCATCGCCGGCAACGGCACAAGCAACAGCGGCACTGACGGCGCTTTGGCCACCGCGACCGCGTTTTACGGCGCACGGGGCGTGTGGCCGGTGCCGACCGGCGGGTATTTGCTTTTGCTGCACGATGGCGCGCAGCTTTGGTATATTGACGCTGCCAACATCGCGCATCTGCTCGTCAACGGCCTTGGCGGCAATGTTTTTGTGCAGGCCGGCGACGGTGGATTTTTTTACGCGCCCAATCAGTTTTTTATTGGCGAGGGCCGCAGTGTGACGATGGACTACCCCGGCAACATCATCATCTGCGAAAGTGATTACGGTTTCATCCGCCGCATCCGCTTTCTAAGAATGTCGCCGTGAAATTTCTTTGATCGCCTGCCTCGGTCTTTAAGTTTGACTCGACCGGCCGATCAAAAGAATCTTGGAAACAAAATAATGAAGCGACTGCCCTGCCTGCTGTTATTCCTGGCCTTGCCGATGCTGGCGCAATCTCCACAACATGATCTCAGTCCCAGTGGGCGCTCCCATGTGCGCGTCTGGGATCTGCCGGCGGACGAGCCGTCCTCCCGTGACTTCAAAGTCGAGGTGGATGGCCAGCCGCTATTCGTTGCGGTCACGCATGTGGCACCGGCGGATGAGCCGCGTCGCTGGAAAGCCATGGATGACGTGCCGCATTCGGGCGATTATTTTGATCTGGCTTCATTTGCCAGCTTCGACCTGCGCGGACCGGTGCAGGAAATTCGCGTTACCTATCGCGACGAAATTAAGCAGGCCAAAATTCTCCCCACGTCCAGCGGCATAATCCCGCGCATCGCCGGCCGGAAAGTCACCTTCGCGCTGGCTCATCCCGCCAATCTCACGCTCGAAATCAACGGCGATACGACGTCCTCGCTCCATCTATTTGCCAATCCATGGGAAACCAATGTTCCCAGCGCCTCGGACACCAATGTGATCTATTTTGGTCCGGGCTTGCACGAGGTGGCCGACACCATCAACGTCGGCTCCGGCCAGACGCTCTATCTGGCCGGCGGTGCCGTGTTGCGTGGCGTGGGCCGCAACGGTCCGGTCGTGGAGCTGAAAGGAAATCACATTGCTTTGCGCGGGCGAGGCATCATTGATGGTAGCCAATGTCCGATTCACACGCGGAGTCTGTTGAGCATTCAGGCGGATGATGTCACGGTGGAAGGCGTGATCCTGCGCGATTCCAGCACTTGGAATGTTCCCATGCGCCGCTCTAACCGCGTGACGCTCACCAATGTGAAAGTCTTTGGCTGCCGCGCCAATTCCGACGGCTTTGATATTTGCAACAGCACCGACGTGACGGTGGACGGTTGTTTTTTGCGAACGCTGGACGACCTGATTGTGGTCAAATCCGACAAGGGCCAGGGCCAAGTTCATCACGTCGTGGCGCGGAATTGTGTGCTCTGGAATCAGGTGGCGCACGCGTTGTCCATCGGCGCTGAATTGCGCGAGGACGTGGACGATGTGCTGTTCACCAACTGCGATGTCATCCACGACACCGGCCGGGAATGGACGCTGCGCGTTTACCACTGCGACTCCGCCACCATCAGCAACGTCCGCTTTGAAAACATCCGCGTGGAGGAGTCGCGCAAACTCATTTCGCTCTGGATCAACAAGGCAATATGGTCCCGCGAAGCCGAGCGCGGACATATTCGCGACGTTACTTTCCGCAACATCCAAGCCGTCACCGCCCAGCCGCCGCGGGTTGAATTACTGGGCTTCGATGCTGCTCATGGCATCGCCAATGTGACCTTTGAACACGTCAGCATCAACGGCCGCCCGCTGGCTGCCAACGACATCAAGGCGAATGATTTTGTGCGGCAGATTGCGGTGGAACCGTGAGCATGGTTTCGTTTCAATAAATTTTGCGGATGCGCCGGGACCACGCGCCTGACCACGTCTCGATTCAAGTCGCCTTGCGGCAACCGACATTGAATTTTTGTTGACCCGGCCGCATTCGGGTCCATTTTGATCAAGCCAGACCAACAATGTTATCGCATGGTTTATGGACACACCGATTAATTTCACCGTGAACGGGAAAATCCGCACGGTCACCACCGACCCCAGCCGCTCCTTGCTCGAAGTGCTGCGCGAGGATTTGCAGTTGACGGGAACCAAATTCGGCTGCGGCGAGGGCCAATGCCGGGCCTGCACGGTGCTGCTCAACGGCGAGAGCGTGGCTTCGTGTCTCACCGCCATTGGCGACGTGGACCAGCAGGCGGTCGTGACCATCGAAGGCCTGGCTGAGGGCGACAAGCTGCATCCGGTGCAGGCGGCGTTTCTGGCGGAGGGCGCGTTCCAATGCGGCTACTGCACGGCCGGCATGATCATGGGCGTGGCGGGGATTTTAAAAAAGAATCCGCATGTCTCCGGTGCGGAAATCATTTCGCAGCTGCAAAAGCATCTTTGCCGCTGCGGCAGCTATGCCAAGTATGAAAAAGGCATCCACCGCGCCGTGGCGCAAAATGGAAAGGCACACGCGTGAAAACAAATTCGCCAGACAGTTTGCCGGCAGATTTGGCCGCTGACAATTACGACGAAGTGGTTGCGCGCGTGGATTATGATTTCGGCGTCAGCCGCCGGTCGTTTGTGAAAGTGCTCGGCGCGGGGCTGCTCATCGCGGTCACGCTGCCCGCAATCTCGCAAGAAGAAGGTGGACGCCGTCGCGGCGGTGGTTTCGGTGGTGGTGGCGCGCGAATGCTCGGCGCGCGCATCCATCTTGGCCAGGACGGCACGATCACCGTGTTGACGGGCAAAGTTGAAGGCGGGCAGGGCGCCCGCGCGGAATTGTCGCAGGCGGCGGCGGAAGAACTCGGCGTGCCGCTGGCCGCGGTGCAAATGCTGATGGCCGACACCGGAACCGTGCCGGACGACGGCGGCACTTTCGGCAGCATGACCACGCCGCGCACGGTTCCGGCCGTGCGCCAGGGCGCTGCCGCCGCGCGGAATTTGCTGGCTGAATTCGCCGCACAACAATGGAAAGTCGAACGCCAAACCGTGGTCATGCGCGATGGCAAAGTTTTTGACGCGACGGGCAAGCAATCGCTCACCTACACCGATCTCGCCAAGAGCGAGGAGGTTGCGAAACTGCTGGCGCAGGCCATTCCGGCAGACGTCGAACTCACGCCGGTGAAAGAATGGAAACTGCTCGGCACGCCGGTGCTGCGGCCCAACGCCCGCGACATTGTGACCGGCGCACACAAATATCCGTCGGACATTGCGCGGCCGGGAATGCTTTACGGAAAAATCCTGCGCGCGCCTTCGTTCGGCGCAAAACTGATTTCCATTGAACTGGCTCCGGCGAAAGCCTTGAACAACGTCGTCGTGGTCCAGGATGATCAGTTTGTCGGCGTGGCCGCGCCGAATTCCGCCTTGGCGGAAGCCGCGTTGGATAAAATTTCCGAGACCGCAAAATGGGCGACCTTGCCGCAGCCCTCGAGCGCCGAACTTTTTGACTATCTCGAAAAAAATGCGGACGGCGGCGCGCCGGTGAATCCCTTTGCGCGCGAACTGACCGGCGCGAAAACCGTGCGCCAGACTTATCATGTGCCATACATTCAACACGCGCCGCTCGAACCGCGCGCGGCGGTGGCCGAATGGACTGACGGTAAATTAACCGTCTGGACCGGCTCGCAAAACCCCTTTGCCGTGCGCGGCGAACTGGTGCGCGCGTTTCATCTCGCCCCGGAAAATGTGCGCGTCGTCATTCCCGATTTCGGCGGCGGCTTTGGCGGCAAACATACCGGCGAATGTGCGGTGGAAGCCGCGCGGCTGGCCCAGGCCGCCGGCAAACCGGTCTCGTTGCGCTGGTCGCGCGCGGAGGAATTCACTTGGGCTTATTTTCGCCCGGCGGCGGTCATCCAGGCCGAGGCCAGTCTCGACGCGGCGGGGAGAATTGCAACTTGGCATTTCATCAACATTAATTCTGGCGCGCAAGGTGTGGAAACGCCTTACGCCGTCGGCAAAAAGAACTGCCACTCCGTCGCGTCCAAACCGCCGCTGCGGCACGGCTCCTATCGTGCGCTGGCGTCCACGGCGAACAATTTTGCGCGCGAAGTTTTCATGGATGAAGTCGCCGCCGTCGCGGGTGCCGACCCATTGGCGTTCCGGCTCGCGCACTTGGAAAACGACCGCCTGCGCGCCGTGCTGGAAAAGGCCGCGCACGAGTTCGACTGGACCACGCGCATCAAGGACAAGCAGGCGGACACCGGCATCGGCCTCGCGTGCGGAATGGAAAAAGGTTCATTCGTCGCCGCGTGCGTGGAAATTCAAATTGACCGGAAGGAAAACAAATTCAAAGTCAGCCGCGTCTGCCAGGCGTTTGAGTGCGGCAAGATTTTGAATCCGGCGAACCTGCTGTCACAGGTTCAAGGCGCCATCGTCATGGGCCTTGGCGCGGCCTTGCGCGAGGAAGTCAAATTCGAGAACGGCCGGATCACCACCACGTCCTTCCGCAAATATCCCGTGCCGCGCTTCGACGACGTGCCGGAGCTGGACATCCATCTGCTGGACCGGCCCGACCAGCCCTCCGCCGGTGCCGGCGAAACGCCCATCATCGTCATCGCGCCCGCCATCGCCAACGCGGTGTTTCACGCGACGGGCAAGAGTATCCGCGCGCTGCCCGTCCGGCTGGCGGCCTGACGCTCGGTATTTACGATTTGCGATATACGATTTACGCACCCATTGACAGGACTGGCGACTCGTAAATCGTTAATCGCAAATTGTAAATGCCGCCAAGCACCTCTTCCCGGCGGCGGCTACGGCTTGGGATTTCACGTCACCCGAATCATAATGGGCGCGCTGGCATCGCCGGCACCTCTGGAATTGATGCCGACGATCTTTGAATGTTGGCCGCCGCGCTGGCACTATGGATGCGCTAGGCGGTAAAACAAATTCCCCGATGCCAGTGAGTTGGTAACGCTCTTGGTGCTGCCGTCATCGCCAATCGTTCCGTTGAATGCAGTCCAATTGGCGGTGTGCAAGTCGGTGTTCTGCGCCAAGCTCCAGCCCGCCCAGCCGGTCCATTGCGATGGCCACGAAGTGACAACCTTGTTGCCTGCACGCCTGACCGTCAGTTTCGGCAGGAACGTGGACGTGTTGGTCCAAATGGTCAGCGTGCCGGGAGAATTGTAGTTGGCCGTGATCAAATCAAGCCGGCCATCGCCGTTGACATCCGCTGCCACGACCGAGTTGAAAGCTCCCGGATCAAAAGAGCCTGCGCTGAAGGTGCTATTGGATCCAAAACCGCTGCCGTTGTTCGTGAAAACCGTGACACTGCCGTCGAGGTTCTTCATCAGCAAATCCCCCAGGCCGTCACCCGTCACATCCGCCGTCACCACGGACACCGGGCCGGTGCCCACGGCATAAACCGCGTTGGAACTCAAAAACCCATGCCCATCATTGGTCAGCACCAACACCGTTTTGCCCGCGCCAGAATTGTAACTGGGGATGATCAAATCCACCCAGCCATCCCCATTCACATCGGCGGCCGAGATAACTCCCGGCCAGCTCGTGTTGGCGGAGTTGGTGTAAGCCAGAGCGAAGGTTCCGTTCCCGGCATTGGTCAGGACTCTAAAATAAGAAGCGTTCAATGGCATATCAATCAAGTCTGGCAGTCCGTCGCCGTTAACATCGGCCGGCACGACGAACCGGGAGTTAACGGTGCTGGGAGGCGCGGGCGCCAAGGCGAAGCTGCCGTTCCCCGCGTTGGTTAAAATCATAATCCGGCCGGCAGTGTTGAGACAGATCAGATCGGGCCGGCCATCGCCATTGATATCCGCCACCGTCACTCCCGCAAAACTTCCGACGGTTATTGCCGCGACCGAGGTGACGGTAAATCCGCCACTGCCATTATTGGTCCACACCATCAAATTCGGCGGGGAGTAGCCAATCAAATCCACCTTGCCATCGCCGTTTAAATCCGCCGCCACAACCAGGGAAGGATTTCCCGGCGTGACATAGGAAACATTCGAAACCATCACGCCAGTGCCGTCATTGGTGAGCACCGTGATCGTGCTGCCATTATAGTTGGCACAGATCAAATCCAGCTTGCCGTCGCCGTTGACGTCCGCCGCCACAACCGAAACCGGATTCTTGCCCACCCCTGGCGTGGAGGAGAGCGCGAAGTTTTGGGCGCGCAGCGATAAGTTCAAAGCCAACAGTCCCAATCCCGCGACCAGATAGTTCATAAGGTATGTTTTCATATTCCGATTTCTTCCATTGGTTCAATTTTCCCCGTCACCGTCAAATTTATTTTGGTTCACGCCCTCGCGCGCTGGTGTCTGGCGATAATAGCCCAGCGCTTTAGCGCTGGGATTCGTCGCCACAAACATTCAAGTCCCGGCAGGGACGGCAGACGCTTTCTTTCGTCCCGCCGGGACAGCCTAATCTGCCGGAAAACGCTTAGTCCCAGTCCGCAGCCCGAGAGGTGCCCCATCAGAAATGGCCATGCCGATTTCGCCGACCGTCCTGCCTTATGGCATGGAGCGAACGCGCCAAAAATTATTCGTGGCCGGGTTGGGCTTATTCGTGAAGACCAGAGCCCCGAAGGAATCAGCGGCATTGGTGGCCTGTGCGATCCAGTTGGGCGGTGACAAGCTAAACGAACGATCCAACACATAATTCTCCCCAGCGATGCCGACAAAGGACAATTGTATAATTTCACCATCCATCATAAGTTGGCCGGAGATCAGATTGAAACCCGGAGGCCCTGTCACAATCCTGACAGGATAATAAAATTCGAGCCCCCAGCCTTGACGATACGGAATTAGGCCCAATCCCAATTGGCCATAAGTGCAGTCGCCAACACCCCACAAACTGCCATCGCTTTTGATGAAAAAGGTCGTCTGGTATCCCGCTGCAATCGTCGTGATGACGCCAGAAACGATCTGCTGGGGGACGTTGGTTGCGGATGGACCGCCGTTGCCGATATGGAACGGATAGGAACCCAACTGGCCAATAGAATTTTCGCCCAAGGCCCACAAATTACCGTCACTTTTGAGTAACAGGGTGTCCACAATATCCGCGGCAATAGCCTTGACGCCATTGGTTAAAATCTGTTCGGGAACATTGATGTATCGGTCGAGTCCATTGGTCACCACAACCCCGTTGCCCAATTGCCCATTGGCATTGTCGCCCATGGCCCATAGGCTGCCGTCGCTTTTAAGGAACAAACTGCAATGCGGGCCGGCGGCAATGGCGGCGACACCACTCGCCACGATCTGCTCGGGCTGGTTGGTCCAATAGTTGTCGCCATCAGTGGAACCATCACCCAACTGACCGTAGCTGTTATCACCCATCGCCCACAAACTGCCGTCGCTCTTGAGAAACAAAGCGTGATCGTTTCCGACAGCAATCGCAGCCACACCACTCGGCACGATCTGTTCGGGGACATTGACGTATTGGTCGGAGAAGTTGGTGAGGTCAACTCCGTCCCCCAATTGGCCATAGGCTTGATTGCCCATCGCCCAAAGGCTGCCATCGGTCTTCAGAAACAGGCTGAAAGGATAGTCGTTAGCACCTTTGCCAACGGCAATGGCTTTGACATTACTGGGGACAATCATTTCGGGATGGTTAATGTCATCAGTCGTCCCGTCCCCCAGTTGGCCATAGTAGTTGCCACCCATGCCCCACAAGCTGCCGTCCCTTTTCAAAAACAAGCTGTGATCAATCCCTGCGGCGATGGCGGTGACGTTGCTGGCCAGGATCATTTCAGGCCAACTGCTCACTAAGTTAGCAGTGCCGTCCCCCAACTGGCCATGATTGTTGTTTCCCATGGCCCACAAACTGCCATCGCCCTTCAAGAAGAGCGTATGTTGATAACCGGCGGCAATCTGGGTCACGGGTTGCGCGTTGCTGTTAAACGCCAGCAGTAACAGCACGATCCCGAGCAGCCAAATCCCCTTCGGGTTCCATTTTATTTTGATCTTCACATTGCTTCCATTGGTTCATTTTTTCCCGTCACCGTCAAATTTATTTTGGTTCACGCCCTCGCGCGTTGGTGTCTGGCGATAATAGCCCAGCGCTTTAGCGCTGGGATTCGTCGCCACAAACATTCAAGTCCCGGCAGGGACGGCAGATGCTTTCTTTCGTCCCGCCGGGACTTTTATTTCAGCCGGCTGCAACCACCCAGCCATGAATGGCTGGGCTATTATCAAGGGCTTGGGTCTTCCCCCTTCGCCCAGTTGTCTATTGGCCCTTTCCATCCGGCCCGCCGCTCACGTCACCTGGACCACGATGGGCGCGGTGGCGTCGCTGGAGCCGCCGGTATTGATGCCGACGAACTTGAAACTGTGCGCGCCGGGCGTGAAACCGCTTTGCTCGAAATACACCGTCGTCAGTTTGTCCACCAGCACGGTGAACGCCGGGTCGCCCGGCCCCTGATGCCAGATTTGAATGTAGCCGGAAGCCGGCGGCGCAAAATCAATATGCACCTTGCCGCCGCCCAAAGCCTGGGCCTCCTTGACCACCGGCGGGTCCGGCGGTTGCACGGTCTGGCTGGTGGTGGGCACTTCCTGGCGGATCGTTTTGCCATGCTCCGTGTCCGGGCCGAACTTCTTGGTGGCATCGGCATACCAGGCAATCCGGGCATCATTGACCTGCGCGGCCATCGCATCGGTCTTGGCGGATTCAGTGCTCCAGGCCACATCGGCCGTGGTCACCGCTTCAGCTTTGGTGCCGCAGTCGGTGCCGGCGGCTTCAAACGCGGTCAACGTCCAGCCTTCATCCGGCACATAGGTCGTGTCCAGTTCCGCCCAGACCTTGGCCAATTTGGCGCCTTCATCCAGAATATCCTGGTCGCTTTGGCCCTTGGCATGGAGGTTTTTCAGCGTCGCCGTCGCGGCGGGGTTCTTGCGGTAATGCGTCCGGGTCATGCCCAGCAGGGCGACGGTGGTCTGATGATAGTTGTCGAAGGCCAGGTTTTTCTGAGCGATGGCGTTGGTCAGGGCGGTGTCCTTGATGTCGGAGACATCGGCCTGGTCCTCCAGCGCCTTGGTCTCGGTCTGCATTTGGGTGGTGGTTTCTTCGGGCCATTCCCAGTCCGCCAGAATGGCGGCGGCGACGGCATCGGTCGCCTTGGCCCGGTCAATGATGAATTGGACTTCTGCTTTCATAACGTTCGTTTTGTATTTCGATAGTATGATTAGAGGCTGTCCGATCCTCCGCTCGCGCAAGCCTGCGGTTTGCCCCGAATGGCTGGACCCAGCCTTCGACTTCGATACTACATAATCCAGTCTCACGCTGCAAGAAAAATATCTTTCACAGCTAATACATATATTGTCATTGACGAGACAAAAAAGGGTGATTTCAGGCCGGGCAGGGGAGGCAATGCCCTTGGTAGCCGGCGCATCGGGATTGGTGTCTGGCGCGCATGGCGTGGCATGCCCTACGACGGGGTGATTATCGAAGCCAACGGGCTTGGAAGTCATAGCAACGGCGTTGGTGCGACTTCCAAGCCCGTTGGCGTGACTTCCAAGCCCGTTGGCGTGACCTCCAAGCCCGTTGGCGTGACCTCCAAGCCCGTTGGCGTGACCTCCAAGCCCGTTGGCGTGACCTCCAAGCCCGTTGGCGTGAC
>CAJAQO010000278.1 GCA_903944085.1 uncultured Verrucomicrobia subdivision 3 bacterium | reverse complement strand
TGCAGACCGCGCAGGCGTTTCCGCGATTCATCGGCGGCGAGCGAGGAATTCAAAAACGTCGCCGCAATGCCGCTGGCTTGCAGCGCGTCCACCTGGTCTTTCATCAGCGCAATGAGCGGCGAGACGACCACGGTGAGGCCGTCGCGGGCGAGCGCGGGAAGCTGGAAGCAAAGCGATTTGCCGCCGCCGGTCGGCAGCAGCGCGAAAACATCTTTGCCCGCGAGCGAATCGCGGATGATTTCCTCCTGCAACGGGCGGAACGAGGTGAAGCCGAAGTATTGCTTCAGCAGCGGGAGCAGGTTTGGTGAAACGGATTTCAATGCTGACAAAGTAGGACAGGCGCTGTATCTGTCGAGAAAATTGGAATCCGGCGAGGTGGTATGGCGGCGCGGTTGCACAACTCCAGATAATGAGCCGCCGCCCTGCGGCGATGGCCGACACCGGTAATTTTTCCTGAAAATTTATTTTTGTTGATCTGGTCTTCCTGCTATATCGGCTGTTGGTGGAACGAGGTCGGGCACGTCTCCGATAAATTTTTTAACGGGCGGCCATTTCCAACCAACGGCGATGAGCACTGACAAACAACCATTCACGGAACAGGTGACCAAGGCGAACCGCGGCGCGGACCGCGCCCGGCTGGCTTGGATCACCGCCGGCATTCTGGCCGCGCTGCTGGTCGCGGCTTTGTTGCTGTGGGCCGCCGCCGTGGGCAAGCAGCGGGGACTGGAATCGCTCCAAGCCAAATTGGCCGAGGCGAATGCGAGTCTCGCCAGCGCCCTCAACGAAAACCAGCAGGACAAGGATCGGATCGCGGCGCTGCAAACGCAGGTCGCCGATTTGGAAAAGGACAAGGATCAGGCCGCCCAGATGGCGAAAGGCCTGGAGGATGAAATGCGCGCCGATCTGGAATCCAAGGACGTGACCATTTCCAAACTGCAGGGCAAACTCACGGTCAACATTCTGGACCACGTCATGTTTGATTCCGGCGAGGCGATCTTGAAGCCGGACGGCGCGGTCGTGATGCGTAAAATTGCGGCCATTCTCGCCGGCCATCCCAAACTGAAAATTCACGTCATCGGCCACACGGACAACGTGCCCATCCGCAACCGTTTTGCGAGCAACTGGGAATTGTCCGCCGCCCGCGCGCTGGCGGCCGTGCATTTCCTCACCGAGAAAGCGGGCGTGGATCCGCACCGCGTCGGAGCCGTCGGTTACGGGGAATTTCGGCCCATTGCCGACAACGCCACCGCCGAGGGACGAGCTAGAAACCGGCGCATTGCCATCACCATCCTGCCGGATGAACTGGCCGGGGCCGATACCGTGCCGGCAGCCAAGCCGCAAGCACCGGCAGCGGAAATTCAAAATCCTCAACCTCCGGCCGGCGCGTTGCCGGATGCGCCGGAGCCGCCCGTGAAATAAATGCCCCCAGAACACCGCCCGGTGTGGATAACTTATTTTCTCTAAACCAGACAGGCATTTGCGCCGATGACTGAGTCACCTCCGTCAAACCGCTGGTGGAACCGTAAATAATACTATACACACTATGCTTACTTGGAGTGAACAGTTCGCGACCGGCTCGCCGCTGGTGGACACGCAACACCGGATGCTGATCGAAAAGATTAACGAGTTGGAGAAAATGCTGGCTGGGTCGGCACCTTCGAAGTCTGCGTGCGACGATCTGCTCAATTTTCTCGGTTCTTATGTCGTCACGCATTTCAAATTTGAAGAGCAGTGCATGGTGCGCTACCAGTGTCCGGCGCATGAGCAGAACAAACAGGCGCACGCGGCATTTCTGGGCGTGTTCGCGAAGTTCAAGGAGCGTTATCTTGCGGAAGGGCCAAAGCCGGAGTTGTTGCGCAGCCTCCAAACCACGGCCAGTGACTGGATCAAAAATCATATCTTAAGTGTGGACATCAAGCTGAAGTCCTGCACCACCAGTTGAGGCGGGTGCTGTCACCGAAGGCGGGTTTTCCGCCAAGAATTTGTTTTCAAAGCGGTGGCGATGGGAGCGCCTGGCTACGCCCGGCATTTTGTTCGCGCAGCCCAATAAACGAAGACCATTTTCGGCTTGTCATTCTTTGCGTTTCCTGTATTTTTCATTCTGCCTGAACGCCGCGTGTGCGGATGTTTCATTAAGGCTGAGAAAAAATAGTTAAACCAATAACCTAACCTTTAACCTCCGTTGCCCCGGCAGCGTTCGTTAGTTTAGGCAATGGAGTCTTCAAATCTCCCGCATTTAGCGGAGACTTAAAGCCTCCCGCAGTTCGTCCCCAAAGTTATGCTCACCATGGAAGAGGCCCTGAAACAGGGCAGCAAGCTCGTCACGCAAGGCGAGATCGTCAAAGGTATCATCATCGAAGTCCGTCCGAAAGAAGTCCTCGTGGACATCGGCTACAAGAGTGAAGGCGTCATCCCCAACAATGAATTTATTGATTTCGACGCCGTCAAGGTCGGCGCGGAAATTGACGTGCTCGTCGAGAAGCTCGAAAACAAGGAAGGCACCGTCGTCCTCTCGCACGAGAAGGCGGAGTTCAAGAAAAACTGGGAACGCATCCTCACGATTTGCAACGAGGGCGGCCGCGTGATGGGCAAGGTCAAGGCCGTGGTCAAGGGCGGTTTGATCGTCAATGTCGGCGTCGAGGCGTTTTTGCCATCGTCGCAGATTGACATGATCACGCCGAAGAATCTCCAGAGCTTCGTCGGCAACAGCTACGAATTCAAGGTCGTCAAAATCAACCAGGACCGCCAGAACATCGTCCTGTCGCGCCGCGAACTCATCGAGGCTGAACGCAGCGACAAGCGCGCGAAGCTCCTTAGCGAAATGGTCCCTGGCGACATCCGCAAGGGCACGGTCAAGAACATCACCGATTTCGGCGCGTTCATTGATTTGAACGGCCTCGACGGTTTGCTCCACATCACCGACATGAGCTGGGGCCGGTTGAATCATCCGTCCGAAGTTTTGAAAGTCGGCCAGGAACTCGACGTCGTCGTGCTCGACGTGAACAAGGAAAAAGAACGCGTCAGCCTCGGCCTCAAGCAGAAGATGGCCAATCCGTGGGACAACATCGAAGCGAAGTTCCCCATCGGCACCAAGGTCAAGGGCAAGGTGGTCAGCCTCGTGCCTTACGGTGCGTTTGTGCAGCTCGAACCCGGCGTGGAAGGTCTCGTGCATGTCACGGAGCTTTCCTGGACCAAGCGCGTGGCCAAGCCCAGCGACGTCCTCAAGCAGGATCAGGAAGTCGAAGCCGTCGTTCTCGGCATCAACCGCGACGAGCAGAAAATTTCACTTGGCATCCGCCAGTTGGACAGCAATCCCTGGGACGGCGCCGAAGCGAAATACACCGTCGGCACCAAGGTCAAAGGCAAGGTTCGCAACCTCACCAGCTACGGCGCATTTGTCGAGCTGGAAGAAGGCATTGACGGCATGGTTCACGTCTCTGACATGTCGTGGACGCGCAAGATTAATCATCCCTCCGAAATGCTCAAGAAGGGCGACGAAGTGGAAGCCAACGTGCTCGAAGTGGATCGCGCCAACCAGCGCATCGCGCTCGGCATGAAGCAGCTCGAAATTGATCCGTGGGAAAAGATCGAGACGCTTTACAAAGTCGGCGACCTCGTCACCGGCAAGGTCACCAAGCTCGCCAGCTTCGGCGCGTTTGTCGGCTTGCAGCACGAAATTGACGGCCTCGTCCACATCTCGCAGATCAGCGAGGAACGTGTGGAGAAGATCAAAAACGTGCTCAAGGTCGGCCAGGACGTCAGTGCTCGCGTCGTGAAAATTGACCGCAACGAACGCCGCATCGGCCTGTCCATCAAAGCCGCCGCTTACAGCGACGAACAGCTCAAGGAAGAACAGAAGATCCTCGACGCGCTCAAGCCCGGCGAAGATTTGGTGGCGTTGCAACACGCCTTCGACGCGCTCGACGAAGTCAAGACGACCGACTAATTCAAGTCGCAGAATTCAAACCGGCGGACTGGCCACAGTCCGCCGGTTTTTTATTTTTAAATCTCACGCAAAGGCGCAAAGCCGCAAAGTCCAAACCGCTGTCTGACGAAAACTCTTTTCTTTGCGCCTTTGCGTCTTTGCGCGAGAAAAATTAAGGTGTCAGAGAAAACAGCGAGCGATGCCGGTAATGTAAAATCTTGAACTCCGGCTCGTCGCGAATGGTTTCCACCAGATCAAACTTGTCCTCGAACGGCGGGAAAAAAGCGTCGCCGCCTGCCACCTCGCGTTTCACCAGCGTCAAATAAAGATCCGAACACAGCGGCAATGTTTGCTCATAAATCTGCGCGCCGCCGGCGATGAAAAATTCCAGCGGCGAACTCGCCGGGTCGAGTTGCAGCACATTTTTGATGATGCGCAAATCCACCGTCGCCGCGCCGCCGACTTTCGGCAGTTCAAACTGATGCGGCCGATCGGGAAAATGCGTCTTGCCGCGACCCACCCAGGCATCGCCAAAAACGTCCGGAAAATCTTGCTGCAATTTTCCCGGATGCCGGCTCAACACGATGTTGATGCGGTTCGGCAGCGGCTTGCCAAGGCTTTCAAAAGTCTTGCGCCCCATGATGACGACGTTGCCCGAAGTCATTTTTTTGAACCATTTGAAATCCTCCGGCAGGTGCCACGGAATTTTGTTTCCGGCACCAATCACGCGGTTCAGCGACATCGCGGCAATGGCTTTAAAGTATTTCATCGGCTTCAGTTTGCGGGCACGCCCAGCGCCTGCAACCGTTTTTTGAACAGTTCCGAATCCGGTTTCAGGCGCGCGGCCCGCTGGTAGGCGGCGACGGCGGCATCCATTTTATGCTGGGATGACAGCGCGTTGCCAAGATTGTAATACGCTTCGGCAAAATCCGGTTTGAAAAAAATCGCGCGTTCGTATTCCGCAATGGCTGCATCCGTCCGGTGTTGTTTGTTGAGCGCAAAACCCAGATTGCAGTAGGTCTCCGGTTTCTCCGGCGCAAGTTCCAGGGCCTGGTGATATTGCGTCACGGCCTCCTCCAGCCGGCCGGTTCGGGTCAGGAGATTGCCATAGTTGTAATGGATGTTTTCGTCATCCGGATTGATGGCGAGCGCGGTCTGATAATGCGCTTCCGCCTCATCATTTTTCCCTTGTTGCGCCAGCAGCCGGCCGAGATTGGTGTGGGCCATCCAACTGCGCGGATTTTTTTTCAGCGTGTCGGCCCAAAGCGTTTCGAGATTTTGGTAAATCCGGCATTGCTGCCACGTGAGCGCGCCCAAAAGCAACAGCAGCAGCGCCGCCAAACCCGCTTGCAGCCGGCGGTCGGCCCGGCTGGTTTCAAAAAATTTCGCCGCAAGGCCGAGGCCGAGGGCCATCAGACCCAGGCTGGCCAGATATTGATAGTGATCGGCCACATACGAAAAATAAAACGTGTAAAGGGGAATGAAACCCAGCATCGGCGACAACACGGCGGCAAAAAATATCAGCGCGACCGCCGGCTCGCGGCCCAATTTGCGCCGCGCGAACCATAGCCCCGCCGTCACGGCCAGCCAGCCAGCCGGCCAAACGTATTGCTGCCAGTTGCCGGCGCTGATTTGCCAGCGCGGATAGCTGAACGTCAGATTGGCCGGCCAGAATATTTTCTGGGCATAAAACCACAGCGCGTGCGTGGCGATCAACAGCCGGTCCAGCGGGCCGCCCAGCAGGTGATATTTTGGCAGGTAATTTCCCAGATGGCCCTCCCACCAGACCGAGAGCAAACCCATGCCGCCACCGAGCAGTAAAAATGGCAGAACTTGAAGCATCCGTCGCCCGTTCACCGTCTCGTTTTTCAGCCACAACGCCAGCAGCAGCACCGCCGGCAGCGTGCAGGCCGTGGTTTTGGCGAACAACGCCAGCGCGTGCAGCCCCAGCGCGAGCGCGTAAAACCACCGGCCTTTGCCGCCGCAAAAATTCAGCCACGCAAAAACCGCGAGCAGATAAAACAAAGTGGACTCCGTGTTTTTAAGCTCCGTGATCCATGCCACCGTTTCCACCTGCACCGGATGCAGCGCGAAAATGGCCGCCACCAGCCACGCGCGCGGCAACGCCAGCCGCCGCAGCAGTCCCCAGACCAGCAGCGCGTTGACGATGTGCAGGCAGACGTTGACGACGTGATACCCGACGGGATTCAAGCCCCACAAGGCGTATTCGAGCCGCAGCGTCGAGAAGACCAGCGGAAAATATTGTGACTGCGAATGCGCCGAAAACCAGATGCGCGACAACCCGTCGGGAGCCGACAGCAAAGAATTATCCGTCACATACGCATCGTCGTCCCAGATGAAGCCGGCGGAAAACACCGGCCAGTAGGCGGCCAGCGTCGCCAAAATAATCAGCATCGCCAGCCAAACGGTCTTTGGCACGGCGGTGATGGTTTTGAAATCTTTCATGGTGCAGGCCGAAAGTTGCAAGTTCTTCAGCGCGCTTGCGAGCCGGAAAAACCGGCAGCGTGCCGCCTGCAACCGGCAATCATTTTCACACCGCCACCGGTGCTTTGATGGCCGGATGCGGGTCGTAGCCGACCAGTTCAAAATCCTCGAACTTGAAATTGTGGATGTCCGTCACCGCCGAATTTAATTTCATCTGCGGCAGCGGACGCGGCTCGCGCGACAGTTGCAATTTCGCCTGCTCGATGTGATTTGCGTAAAGGTGCAAATCACCAAACGTGTGGACAAAATCGCCCGGCTTCAATCCGCACACCTGCGCGACCATCAGCGTGAGCAGCGCATAGCTGGCGATGTTGAACGGCACGCCGAGGAAAATATCCGCGCTGCGCTGGTAAAGCTGGCAGCTCAACTCGCCCTCGCTGACGTAAAATTGAAACAGCGTGTGGCACGGCGGCAGCGCCATGCCCTGAATTTCTCCCGGATTCCACGCGCTGACGATGAGCCGGCGGCTGTCAGGATTTTTTTTGATCTGCGCGATGACGTCGTCAATCTGGTTGAGCGAGCGGCCATCGGCGGTGCGCCAGTCGGTCCACTGCGCGCCATAAACGCGGCCGAGGTTGCCGTCCTGGTCCGCCCATTCGTTCCAGATGGTCACGCCATGTTCATTCAACCATTGGATGTTCGTGTCGCCACGCAAAAACCAGAGCAGCTCGTAAATGATGGATTTGGTGTGAACCTTTTTTGTGGTCAGCAGCGGAAAGGAATCGCGCAGCGGGCAACGGATTTGCGCGCCGAACACGGAATAGGTGCCGGTGCCCGTGCGGTCGGCCTTGAATTTTCCGTGAGCGCGAACATGGCGCAGCAAATCGAGGTATGGAATCATTGCGGGAAAAATTTAACCACGAAACGCGGGCCGGAAAAAGAAATTAAGCCGCGTGAAACGGAAAAAGGCGCGCTCGGTTTGTCGGACAGAAGGCATCCTGGCAAAATCTGATTTCACAACTTGGAGGCGGATGTTTGGCACATTCAACCGGCCGCCACGCGGCTTTCGATGGCCCGGAATTTAAGGTGCAGCAACACGTTTTCACGAATCGGCTTGCGCTTAATTTTTATTCGTGCAAAGTATGAACCGCTGTGAGTATATTGCAGCCAGTGCGGAACCTGCGGGAACGACCGCCATTTGCCGTCAGTTGAGAGGCGATTGGCGTTTTTTTTTCCACTGGTAACGCGCGAGCCATTGTTCGCGCAAATTGCTGGTTTGAATCGCGCGGGATGAAATTTTAGAATGCAATGGTGAAACCAAGCCCTGTTTCAGAGCAAAACCAGGGCTTAGATTAAGTGGCTTTGGTAGGTTACCCAAGTGGCCAACGGGGGCAGACTGTAAATCTGCTGGCTATGCCTTCGATGGTTCGAATCCATCACCTACCACCACTCAAAATTCACAAGGGAAAATCGGGTTTTAGCCCAATAAATCAATGGCTTTCACATTTCTTTAATTTCAACCCTCTGCGTTTTGGTGCTTTTTCAGTCTCTTGCGTTCCGTTCCATAAAGCCCTTAAAAGTCATATAAGCATCTGGAAGCAGACTGGAAGTAGGTTTTGGACGGGAGGGACGATTCCAAATACGGGGGCAAAATCGGCGTTCGCATGAACCTGATTTTGCGCCCCTTGCAAAGCTACCAGAGTTGAATTTGTTCGGGCATGTCCTCGGCCTCGGTTGCCGGCGAGCCTTGGATGGAGCAGGAGCGTTCCCATTGCGCCCGCGTCACGAAAATGGCGCGCACACTATCTTCCGGCGGAAGATTTTTTTGAGCCGGTCAATGTGCGTTTCCTGCCGTGCGAAGGTGAGGCATGCCCGCGCATACACGCTGAACTGCATCATTTGATAGCCGCCATCAAGGAGGTAGTTGCGAAAGCTCGTCGTAAATACACTCCACACAGCCACGCGTGGAGCCTGGCTGCTGACTTTTATGAGAAACGACGCCCCGCCGCAATCAAACATGAACCAAACCTGTGAAACATTGCGACGAGGCGCCGCAAATCGCCGGGCGGCACCAAGCTTACGGACTTATTTCTTGAACGTCCGCAGGTAGGTGACGGATGCCTTGATGTCCTCGTCCGAAAGTTCGGACGGCTTCATCAGCGTCTTGTCGTCTTTCTTCAAGCCTTCCTTGATGGACTTGAATGCCTGGTCGTCGGTGATGGCCGATTGCACGGCGGCGTCAGTGTAATCTTTCGCGCCGAGTTTTGTGCCCATCTTGGTGGCGCCTTTGCCATCGTCACCGTGGCATTTGGCGCAGTTGTCGGAATAAACCGCTTTGCCGTCGGCGGCAAAAGCAGTGGTGGTGGTCAAGGCGAGCGCGAACGCCGCCGGGAGTGCGAGGAGTGCGAGTTTTTTCATAACGGTGCCTCTACTGTCGCGCCAACCGTGGAAATTTTCCAATCTCCTTTTGCCAAAAGCTGGACATGAATTGCCCACCAGAATGACCTTCGGATTTGCCTTTTCCACGGTCGTGACGCACTTTAGCGCGCCATGCAATGCGTCGCACACCAATCGGAAGCCGTCGCCGTGTGCGCGTATTGCGGACGCGCGCTCTGCGCCGACTGCACCAAAACTACCGCCTCGTCGCGCCTGGTCTGCTCCGACCGATGCGCCGCCGCCCTGACGCGCGCGGACACGGCGCTGGAAATGATTTTGCAACACGGTCGGCAAAGCGCGCGGGCCAGCGCGTTTTATTCCTATCTTTGCGGCGGACTCTCGGCGGCGGGCACCGTCGGCGCGTGGTTTTATTTGCCCGTGCCTTTTCTGATCTGGTTCACCGCCGGCTGCAGCCTGGTTTTCATCGCGGCGGCCATCTGGTATGGCCGAATTGGCAAAAAACCAATTGCGTAAAAACCAGCACGGAATCAGCCGCGTTGCCGTGTTGCTTCGTAAAGAAAGATTCCGCTGGCGACCGCCACGTTCAGGGAATTCATGTGCGAGGGCATCGGAATTTCCACTTGGTCATCGCACGCCGCCAGCGCCGGTGCCGAGAGGCCCGGCCCTTCCGCGCCGAACACCAGACAGCAGTCGCCGCGCAAATGCGCGTGCGACAATTTTATCGCGCCGGGCCGCGGATGCGCCGCCAGACAGCGCACGCCGCGCCCGCGCAAGGCCGTCAAAGTTGCCACCAAATTTTTCACCCGCACCAGCGGCTGCTCAAAAATCGTGCCCATCGAACCTGACACCGCGCGGCGCTGGAACGGGCTGCCGCAGGTCTCGCCCACGATCAGAAAATGCGCGCCAAATGCCGCGCAGCTCCGCACCACCGCGCCGAGATTTTCCGCGCTGGCGATGCCTTCCACCGCGGCCAGCAGCAGCGGACGCGGGGATTTTTTCAGCAGCGTTTCCAAATCCGGCAACGGCGGAATTTTCGCCACCGCCAGCGCGCCCTGGTGCAATTGATAACCGGTGATGGTTTCCAGCAACGGCGGCGCGGCGACATAGACGTTGATTTTTTCTTCGCTCCGCGCCCGCAATTGGGATTCCAATTTTTCCAGCCATGCCGGCGTGACCAGCGCGGAGACGACGGTGAAACGGCTGGCCAGCAGCCGCTTGATCACCTTGTTGTTCGCGGCCACGAGCACGCCCGCCCGCTCGTGTTCCTCAACGCGGCGCAGAGTCCGATACAACGCCAGTTCCGGCGCGTCGAGTGCTTGAACGGTTTGGATGTGCAACATCGCCACGCGGGAATTAAACCGTGCCGCCGCCACGATGGAAAGCGCGGAGAAAAATTTTACCGCCGCCCGCTTGTATTTGCGGCGAACCGTGCTATGACTGGACGCATATTCATCATGGTCGCGATTGCCAATCACCTCATCGTTGCGTGCTGGATCACGTTTCTCGTTTACTGGTTCATCAGCGCGCAACGCGTGAAGCCGGTGGCGGAAAAGCAAAGTCTGTCCTCCGCGCAGGCGCATCGGATTCCCGTCGGCTTGGGCTGGTGGATGCTGATCTACTGGCGATTTCCGCCACCGCTAAATCAGGAACTGATCCCACGCTCGCACTGGACATTGCTCATCGGTGCCGCCATCTGCGTGTATGGTTTGTGGGTGACCATCTGGGCACGCCGGACGCTCGCGGGAAATTGGAGCAGCGACGTCACTTTCAAGCAGGGCCACGAACTGGTGCGGACGGGGCCGTATCGTTTTGCGCGCCATCCCATTTACACGGGCTTGCTGATGATGTGCCTTGGCACGGCCATCGCCAACGGCCAACTGCACTGCTGTCTGGCCATCGCGGTGGTCACCGTCGGTTTTTGGATCAAACTCTCGCAGGAAGAACGGCTCCTGCTGCGGCATTTTCCCGACGATTATCCAACTTACCAAAAACAAGTGAAGGCGCTGGTGCCATTCATCCTTTGAAAATGAGTTGTCCGCTCCTGCAGCAGTGACTCTACCGATCGGCCCGCCCGCCTTTTTCCATGACAGCGGGGGCATGAAAAAACATCCGTTGCTTCAAATCGGCGATTGAAACGGGAAAGCCTGAAACCACGTTTCCCCTTTATTTATTGCGGATAATTTTATTTGAGTGGTGCCAGCGAGTGGAATCGAACCACTGACCTCGGGCTTATGAGTCCCACGCTCTAACCAACTGAGCTACGCTGGCAACCTTTGTTTTCAATGGCTTTTGCAACCGCTGAAATTGTTTTGCATCCCGGCCATGTCGGCCTGAACTCGCCGACACCAGAACCGGCTGGCGGTCGCCGGATTTATGCTGGCGAGAACTTGCGACGCCAAAAAACATCGGGCGTGTATTATGTCCAAGTGAAGCGCCTCGGCAAGCAATTTCGCCTTTCGTTCAAGCCTGCGACAAGGCTTTGGCCCGCCGCCGACTGACTGATTTTATGCGTGATCTGAAAGTCTGAAACCAACCGAGGCCGCAAATGTAGTTGAGGAGCCATACGATGAAAGAAAGCTCGCCAACCGTCGCCCCTGGCATCAACGCCATGCTTTGCTTTCCGGTGGCAATTTAGCCACACTCAAGAATTCAATGAAACATCTCAAATCACTGGTTTTATTTTCTGCCTGTGCCACCAGCCTGCTGTCGGTGGCCAATACGGACTTGATGGCTGCCAGCGCCCGGCTGCTCGAAGGCGGTTCCCCCGACAACGAACCTTATCCCGCGCTGCACGATGGTGATTTTTCAAAAACGGTGGTTCCTGAATCGCCCGATCCGCTGGCGGCTTTCCGTTGGCGCGATCCGCAGGCGACGGATGGCTTGCAAACCTATTTGCTAGGACCGGTTGCGGTATCAACGGATCAGCCTGATTCCTTCAACAAACTTAGCTCCGCCACGAATGGGCTTTGCCAAGTGACGGTCCGTGGCCTCGGCTCCATCCGATTTGATTTTGGTGTGGAGAGCGCTGCCTGGCTGGAATTCGACAGCCCGGATTTTTCTGGCGCCGTCAAAATGAGCATCAGCGAATACAACGAACCGGCGATCGTGAATGTCGGCGCGCAGACGCCGGTGAAAACCAAGGAGCCGATCAAGCATGGCCAGACCTACCGGCTGGAATTAAACACGAGTTTGTATGAAGGCGTGCGGTTCGGCTGGATTCATGTCTGCGCCTTTGACCGGCCGTGGCATATCACCGCCGTGCGGCTGGTCTGCCAGACCAAGCCGGCGAATTACGCAGGCAGTTTTGCTTGCAGCGATCCACAACTGACGCGCATCTGGTATGTCGGTGCTTATGGCGTGAAGCTGAATCTGCTTCAGGATTATTTTGGCGCCATTCTGATGGACCGCAGCGATCGCTTTTCCTGGACCGGCGACGCGTATCCGGCGCAGGCGGCGGCGCTGGTCGCTTTTGGCAATCGCGATTTTGTGAAAGCCAACTTGGACCGCACCGCCAAGCTGGACAACGGCATCGAAAGCTATTCGCTCTACTGGATTTTAAGTTTGCTGGACTACTACCGTTACAGCGGCGACGTCGCCACGCTGCGGCAACACGCCGCCAACGCCCAGGCGAAGCTCGAACATGGCAACCAGATTTATGCCGACCCGCCGATTTCGTTCTATGGTTGGGACGAGCGATTGGGCGCAGGTTTTGAGGAACCGAACAACACTCCGGAAACCAAAAGAGCGTATCGCATGTTGTTCATCCGCGCTTGCCGTGAATTTGCGCAAGGCATGAACGCCATCGGCGAAACTAATCTGGGCGATACTTTTCAAAAAATTGCCGATCAGCGCGTCGCCGAATTGCGAACCGACAACCAATGGCCGAATCGTTTGGGATTGCACGCGGCGGCCGATGCGGTGGACGCCGGGTTTGCCACGCCGACGGAACAGGCGCGGCTTTTCAACCGCGAGTTCAGTGACCGCGCCACGCGCCTGTCGTTTTCACCTTTCAACCAGTATTTTGTCATTCAGGCGATGGCGCGGATGAATCATTATGACGAAGCCTTGGCCGCCATTCACGATGATTGGGGCGGCCAGCTTGAATATGGCGGCACTTGTTTTTTTGAAACGTTCTGGCCCGCCTGGGCGCAGATTCTCGGACGGAACGACGCGGTTCCAAATTGCCAGTCCGGCTATACCAGTCTCTGTCATCCGTGGGGTTCGGGCGTCACCAAATGGCTGACTGAAGAAATTTTGGGCGTCAAACCGGTCGCTTCCGGATTCGCAACTTACGATGTTTTTCCGCATCTCGGCCGGACGCTCACCGCCGTGTCCGGCACGGTGCCAACGCCATTGGGAACCATTCGCGCCAGTTTCGATGTCGCCAAAGGCCAAGCAAGTTTCACCGCGCCCGCAGGCACCGTCGGACGCCTGGGCATTCCGACGGTGGAAAAAAGGATCAAGACTATCCGCGTCAATGGCAAGCTGGCTTGGAAGAACGGAGCGTTCCACTCCGTGCCGGGAATTGGCGGCGCGAGCACGAACCAGGATTTCGTGATTTTCAACGACGTCCAGCCCGGCAGTTATGAGTTCTCGGTGGACTACTCTGGGAAAACGCCAAAGTTCACGGATGTGCCGTGGCAATTCCCCACCACTTTCGTGAAGGAAGACCGCACCACCAGCGGCAACTGGGGCGGCAAATATGGATCGGCCGGCAGTGTTCTGTTTGCTGCCGACGGCGCGAGCAATAATCTCGTTCAGCTTCCAAACTATGTGGCCACCGTAATTCATCGTCAGGGCCGCACCGGCGGTTGGTCCGAGCCAGTGATGGATGATCGGGCGTTGGCTCAAAGCCCGACCAACGGCGCGGCGCGCTGTGGCGGCGTGCTCTACTGCGGCAATCCGGTCGCCTGTCAGCAATGCCTGGTGGTGGATGTTGCGCTCAAGCAGCCGGTTGAATACCAGCTGGCACTCTACTTTGTGGATCTCGATCACAAGGGCCGGCGACAGTCGGTCGAACTGTTCGATCTGGACAGCCGGAAGCTGATCGCGCCGACCCGCGTTTATGCGAACTTCACCGGCGGAATTTATGCTGTTTACAACTGCCGGCAATCCGTGCGGATCCGGGTGAATCACATCCGCGGCGACAACGCGGTTTTAAGCGGCTTGTTTTTTGATCCGCAGCGCACGCCGTGAATTTGTGAATGCCGGCTGCCGGCCGGCCGCTTGGCCGGGCGGGAAAATTACAAATCTTTTACAAACGTTTGACGCCGCGCTGACAACTTTTTCCGGCCGGCGGGCAGATTGCTGGCATGAAAAAGAAACTGCTCTCAATCGGTCTGGCGACGGCTTGCGCGGCCAATCTGTTCGCCGGAGAAACCCTGCAATTGAACCTCGTGCCGGAGCGCGGCTACTTGGTCAGAAACTCGCCGCAGGAGGTGGTCATAAAAATTGATCTTGCCGCCGTCGCCAACCGGCACAAGGCCCGGCGCACGCCGCTGAACCTCGCGGTGGTGCTGGACAAGTCGGGTTCGATGACGGGTGCAAAATTGGAAAAAACCAAACAGGCCGCGATGCAGCTGGTGGACCGGCTCGCGCCGAACGATGTTTTTTCGCTGGTCATTTTCAGCGATGAAGCCCGCGTGCTGGTGCCGGCGCAGAAGGTTGCGGACAAGGATGCGCTGAAGGAAAAAATTGAAAGCATCCAAGCCGGCGGCAGCACGGCGCTTTACGCGGGCGTGAAAACGGGCGCGGAGCAAATTTCGGAATATTTTTCCAGCCAGCGGATTAATCGCATCATTCTGCTTTCGGACGGACTGGCGAATGTCGGCCCCAGCACGCCGCGCGACTTGCGCCGGCTCGGCAGCGATTTGGCCGAACGCGGGATGGCGGTCACCACCATCGGCGTGGGCGACGATTACAACGAGGATTTGATGGCCGGCCTGGCGGAAGCCAGCGACGCAAATTATTATTATGTCAGGGATACCGAGACGCTCCCGGAAATTTTTGCGAAGGAACTCGGTGACATGCTGGCTGTCGCCGCGCGCGATGTCCGGATTGAAATTCTCTGTCCCAACGGAGTGAAGCCACTTGGCTTCATTGGCCGCGCCGAGCGGTTTGAAAACCAGAAAGCGATGGTGAATTTGAGCCAGTTCACGACCGGCCAGAACCGTTATCTGTTTTTGCGCTGCCTCGTAAATGGGGCGAAATCCGAGTTGGCGCGCGTCAATGTGAAATACAAGGACGAACTGGCGGACGGCAGCGAGCAATCC
The DNA here is from genome assembly GCA_903944085.1 of uncultured Verrucomicrobia subdivision 3 bacterium. GTDB lineage: Bacteria > Verrucomicrobiota > Verrucomicrobiia > Limisphaerales > UBA11358 > UBA11358. The sequence continues at coordinate 6,018 of CAJAQO010000278.1, read as the reverse complement.
GCCAGCCGCGTCGCCAGCATTGATTTCACGGACGACCAAACGGTGTCGGAAAAATCGGTGAACGGCGAGGTCGTGGCGCAAAAGGAATTGATTCTGACCGCCGTGGCCAAGGATGAGGCGATGGCGCAGGCGGACGCCGGAAATTACCGGCAGGCGGCGCAGACGCTTTCCGCGCAGAACGCGGCGCTCAACCGCGCTTATGCCGTGGCGCCGGCCGGCGTGCAAATCCAAATCCGCGCCGAGACGAACAATCTGTCCGATTTCACCGGCCAGCTTGACCGCGGCGCTTACGGCAGTGCGTCACGAAAAGTCATGCAGGAGCAATCCTACAACACGCGCAATTCAAAATGAGCTTGGTTATGAGCGCCGACTTGGGATATTCCCCGAAAGCAATCCATGAAAAAAGTCGCGCTGGTTTTTGTGCTGGCCGTCCTGCTGCCGAGCCTCGTGCTCGCCTGGCTGGCCGTGCGCTCGCTGCGCGACCAGCAGTTTTTGCTCGAACGCCAGCAGTCGCTGCTTTACCAGCGCGTGACGGACGCGCTCGCCAAAGACATCGCCGATTATCTCGCGCAACGGCAGCAGGAATTCAGCGCGCAAGTGGAAAGCCTGATGGGCGGCGAAGACCCGCGCGTGGCCGGGACGCGCTTCGACGGCGAAATTCGCCAGCACTGGCCGCTGGCGGAAGTGGGTTTTTGCGTCACGCTTTCGGGGAAAATTCTTTCGCCCGCGCCCAATGAGCGCTCCGAGGCGCAGGTGTTCCGCCGGGACAACAGCAGCTTTCTCGGCAACCGCGAACCGGTTGAAGTTTACGCCAATGCCACGCGGAACGACGGGCAGGGTTTCAACCGCGCCGGCCAAAACCAGGCGCTGGCGAATAATTTTTCCAGCGGCGGTTTTGGCGCGGCCGGCAGGGGCGGCAATGGATTAAATAATTTGGCCGCCAATTCGCTAGCGCCGAGCCGGGAGTTTGCCCAGGCCAAAGAAATGGCAGCTCCGGCTGGCGCTGCCGTGGCACCGCAGGAAAAAACCATGCTGGATGGCGCGACTGCGGCCAAGGATTCCGCCGTTCAGCAAACGGCGCAAAATGCGTTCAATTACAAACCGGCGCAGGCTCGCAAAGTCAGTCCCCAAAGCCAGCCCTACCAATTGGCGGATAGAAGTGAGGCGGTGGCGGACGAATCCCAAAATAATTTGTCGCGCGTGATTCCAGCCGAGGCGGAATTCCGGCAGCTCATCGGCAGCGAGTCCGAGGGCATGATTGCGCGCTTTCTCCAAAACAAACTTAAGCTGATGTTCTGGCATCGCCTCAATCGCGACCCCGATTTGATTTTTGGCGCGGAACTGAATTTGGACCGGGTGGTGGCTGATTTGCGCGGGCTCGTGCAAGCCGAGCCGGCTTTGCGCGACGAAGTTTTTCTCGCGCTCCTGGATGACAACGCCCGGCCCGTCGCCGTTTCGCGCGCCGATTTTCGGGCGAACTGGAAGCGCCCGTTTGTGGCCACGGAAATCGGCGAGGCGCTGCCGCACTGGGAGGTCGCCGCGTATCTCCTCAATCCGGCCCGGCTCACGCAGGCGGCGCAGACCGCGAAGCTCACGCTCGGCCTGCTCATCGCCGTGCTGGTGTTTGCCATCGGCATCGGCAGTTGGCTGATCGTCAGCAGCCTGAATTCCGAGCTGAAACGCGCGCGGCAGAAAACGGATTTCGTCAGCAACGTGTCGCACGAACTCAAAACGCCGCTCACCTCCATCCGCATGTTTTCGGAACTGCTCGCGGAAGGCCGCGTGACGGATGCCGCGAAGCAGCGTTCGTATTTGAACATCATTTCCGCAGAGGCGGCCCGGCTGGCGCGGCTGATCAACAATGTGCTCGATTTTTCGCGCCTGGAACGGGGCGAGAAGAAATACCATTTCCAATCGTGCAACCTGGTCGCCGTGGTTCACGCGGTCGCCGAGACGTTTCGCCCGCATTTGGAAACGAACGGATTTCAGTTCACCTGCACCTTGCCGGCGGCGCCGCTGACGGTGCGCGGCGACAGCGATGCCTTGTCGCAAATCGTGGTGAATCTTTTGTCGAACGCGGAGAAGTATTCGCCCGGTCAGAAGGAAATTTTCCTGCAGGTGGCCGCGGTGCCATCGCCCTTGCCGCACGCGGAAATCCGGGTGCTGGATCGCGGTTTGGGCGTGCCGCGCGGCAGCGAGGAAAAGATTTTTGAGGAGTTTTACCGGGCGCACGACGCCTTGAGCAGCGGCATCCAAGGTTCGGGCCTGGGCTTGACCATCGCGCGGCAAATCGCCCGCGCGCACGGCGGCGAAGTGGTTTACGAACCGCGCGCCGGCGGCGGAAGCTGTTTCGTTTTCCGGCTGCCAATTTCAGAAGTTAGCGCATGAAGACAAAAATTTTAATCGTTGAAGACGACCCGCACATTTTGTTGGGACTGGAAGAACTTTTGAAGAGCGAAGGCTACGAAACCGCCGCGTGCAATCGTGGTGACGCCGCGCTCGTCGCGGTGGCGCAACACCAGCCGGGACTCATCGTGCTGGACTTGATGCTGCCGGGCGCCAGCGGCTATGACATTTGCAAACAACTGCGCGCCCGGAAAAATTCCACGCCGATCCTCATGCTCACCGCCAAGGGACAGGAGATTGACAAGGTCATCGGCCTCGATCTCGGCGCGGACGATTATGTGACGAAACCGTTTGGCGTGCGGGAGCTGCTGGCGCGCATCCAGGCGTTGCTGCGTCGAACCGGGAAACTTGGCGAGCCGGCCGCCGCCGACGAAATTTTTAAAATCGGCACGGCGCTGATTGATCCGAAAAGTTTTCAAGTGAAACGCGGCAAGAGTGTGGATGAACTCACGGCCAAGGAATTGAAGCTGCTGCAAGTTTTTCACGCCCGCGCCGGTGAAGTGTTGTCGCGCGACAAATTATTGAACGAGGTCTGGGGCTACAATTATTACGGCACCACGCGCACGCTGGACCAGGTCATCGTGCAGCTTCGCAAAAAACTCGGCGACACCGGTGCCGAACCAAAATATCTGCTCACCGTCCATGGGGTCGGTTACAAATTAGTTGCAAGTCCGGCCGGCTCCGAAGCTTAATCATCAGTTGCTGATGACATTTACGGCATCGTTTCGCCGGCGTTCGCCCCGGCCGAAAAGGCGACCGAGACGGCTCTTTAACGGCAACCGAATAAAATTTCATTCCCGTTCTGGCGGCGAGTTCATTAAGCTGCCGCGTGCAAAAACTGCCGCGCAAATTTTATGACCGCGACACCATTATTGTCGCGCAGGCGCTGCTCGGAAAATTTCTCGTTCACAATTCTGCCGGCGTCGAGCGCATCGGGAAAATTGTCGAGGTCGAAGCCTATCTTGGCGAACACGATCTCGCCGCCCATTCATCGAAAGGCCTGACCGAACGCACCAAAACCATGTTCGGCCCGCCCGGCTTTGCCTATGTTTATCTGATCTACGGCGTCCATCATTGCATGAACGTTGTGACCGAACGCGCCGGCCAGGCGTCCGCCGTTTTGCTGCGGGCGCTGGAGCCGGTGAAAAATATTGAAGACCGCACGCAAGGGCCCGGACTGCTGTGCCGGGCCATGGGAATTGACCGCCGCCTGAACGCGCACGACTTGTTGAGCGACAATTTTTTCATCGCCCAGCCGGAAACCGCCGAAAAAATTTCCATTGTCAAGCGCCCGCGCATCGGCGTGGATTACGCGCGGCATTGGGCGAAACGTCGGCTGCGCTTTTACCTCAAGGGCAATCCGTTTGTCTCGCGGCCTTAAACTTTTTCCGTGCTCGGAATTTCCCGGCGCGACTGCACCACGAGATCCACCAGCCCGTAGTTTTTTGCCTGTTCGGCGCTCATGAAATTGTCGCGGTCGCAGTCTTTTTCGACCTGCGCAATTTTCTGGCCGGTGTGCTTGGACAGAATTCCGTTCAAGGTGTTTTTCAACTGGAGCATGTGTTTCACGCGGATTTCCACGTCGCTGGCCTGGCCTTCCGCGCCGCCGAGCACCTGGTGAATCATGATGTTGGAATTCGGCAGCGCGAACCGCTTGCCTTTCGTGCCGGCGCACAGCAGCACCGCGCCCATGCTCGCCGCCTGGCCGATGCAGTAGGTGTTCACGTCGCAGGTCATGTATTGCATCGTGTCGTAAATCGCCAGCCCCGCCGACACGCTGCCGCCGGGCGAATTGATGTAAAAATGGATGTCCTTCTTCGGATCGGACATCTGCAAAAACAAAAGCTGCGCCACAATGACATTGGCCACGTTGTCATCCACCGGCGTGCCGAGGAAAATGATGCGGTCCACCAGCAGCCGCGAGTAAATGTCCCAGCTGCGCTCACCGCGCGCCGTCTGCTCCACCACGATCGGAACGAGAAAATTATTCATGCGAAATAACTACCCCATTTTGGCCGCAAGTAAAGGCGGGAAGTTTTTCCCGCCACAGAATTTCACAGATGAAACTCAGATAAAAACAAACTTTGAGGCAACGCCAGAAGGCATCTAAAGATCTGTGTTTCATCTGCGCCCATCTGTGGCCAGAAATATTTTCCAGATCAACACGAACGCGCTTGCGAAATCCTGCGGCTTGTCGTTCACCCACCGCGTTACCGCGTCCGGCGCGAACCACGCGCCCGTTTCAATTTCATCGGGATGCAGCACGAACGGGCCTTCGCTCGCGCAGCGGTAAATCCAGCAGAATTCCCAGCCGGTTTCCCGGCATGCGTTCACCTTGAAAAGCCGTGGCGGCGGCTGCGGCAGGTGCAGGCCGATCTCCTCGCGCACCTCGCGCACCGCGCAGTCGTCGTAAGTCTCGCCGGTGTCCAGATGGCCGGACGACGACGAATCCCATTTGCCGGCGGCGATGTCCTTTTTCAGCGAGCGCTTCTGGAGAAAAATCTCGCCGCGCGCATTGAACACCAGCACATGCACCGCGCGATGCCACAGCCCGCGGGCATGAACTTCTCGTCGCGTGTTCTGCCCGACCACCTCGTCGCGCTCGTTGACCACGTCAAAAATTTCTTCGGGCACACCCACAGGTAATTATTTATTTCCTCCGTCTTTCCGAAGAGCAATTAACACGATTATTGCTAGAATAAATAAGCCAATTTCCCACCACAAAAATAATTTCAAAAGGTGCTTAAAACTTGATGAACTGAAATAACAAAAAAGCAGCGATGTATAAATTACAAATGCGTTTAATAACAAAGCGCCTTTAGTTGCGTCCACATTCTTGTCGTTCTCGTCATTTGTCTCGTGAGGCAATTTGTAAAATAGCATTCCCGTAACCAAACTATTGATTATCAATAGAGGCAAAGTCAGCGACAGCGATAATATGGCGAGTTTGAAAACGTCATATTTCTCAAACAGTTCCGGCTTGAAGTGATATAAAATCAGAAATCCTGGGGCAATAGTTCCCAAGAAACCCGAAATCAGAATCCAAACGTGTTTGTATTCCAGTTTTAGAATTCGAAATAACCAGTCCATAAACTTCATTTAGAATAAGACTGGGCTTGAGTCTTTCAAAGACCTTTTAATCGAAATGAATTTCCATCTGTGTTCAATCCGTGTTTCATCTGTGGCAAAAAAGAATTTTCGTCAGCGCGACAAACTGTTCCAAGCTCAATTTCTCCGCGCGCTCCATTGGCGAGATGCTCAATTCGGCGAACGCGGCGTCCAGTTTTTCCTTCGGCCAGTCCGCTTTCAACAATTTCAGCATCATCTTGCGTCGCTGCGAGAATGCGCGCTTCACGATTTTTACAAAGCTGGCGCGCAAATTTTCCGGCAGCAGCGGCGTCGCGCGCCGCTCCAGAATCACGCACGCGGAATCCACGTCCGGTGACGGAAAAAAACACGCCGCCGGAATCTTGAACCATTCGCGCGGCGCAAAATCAAGCTGCACCAGCAAAGTCAAAATGCCGTAATCATCGTCGTCCGCCTGCGCCATCAGCCGCTGCGCGACTTCAAGCTGGAGCGTGGCGACCAGCAGCTTGGGCGCGCGAACGCCGG
>CAJAQO010000277.1 GCA_903944085.1 uncultured Verrucomicrobia subdivision 3 bacterium | reverse complement strand
GGCTTCGAGCGGCTTGTTCGTCGCGGCGATCACGCGCACGTCCACCTGGATCGCCGAGTTGCCGCCGACGCGCTCGAACGTGCCGCTTTGCAGGATGCGGAGAATTTTCGTCTGCGTGGGCGGCGTCATGTCGCCGATTTCATCGAGGAAAATCGTGCCTTTGTTGCACTGTTCAAATTTGCCGATGCGTTGCAGCGTCGCGCCGGTGAACGAGCCTTTTTCATGGCCGAATAATTCGCTCTCCAAAAGCTGTTCGGGAATTGCGGCGCAGTTCACGGCGAGAAACGGCTGTTCGTTGCGGTTGCTGTGCTGGTAAATCGCGCGGGCGACGAGTTCCTTGCCGGTGCCGCTTTCGCCGGTGATGAGCGCGGTGGCGTCGGTGGCGGCAAGCTGGCCGATGATTTTGAAAACTTCCTGCATCGCGGGCGCGCCGCCGACGAAGCCCAGTTCATAATCCTCGGAGTTAAGCAGCGGCTGAAAGGAAACAATCTGCTTCATGTCGCGCGCGGCCTTGAGCGCGCTGGCGACGACTTCCCTGAGCTTGGCGATGTCGAACGGCTTGAGCAGATAATCGTAGGCGCCCAGCTTCATCGCCTCGATGGTCGTCTGCGTGGTGCCGTAGCCGGTCATCAAAATCACGAGCAGCTTGGGATCGTTTTGACGGATGCGGCGCAGGGTTTCGAGGCCGGTCATGCCGGTCATGCGCACGTCCATCAGCACGAGGTCGGGCTTGAATTTGGGAATGACCTTCAGCCCTTCCTCGCCGCTGGCGGCGGTGGCGAGTTCAATTTCCGGCGAATCAAAAATCCGCTGGATGGAATACCGCACGTCTTCTTCGTCATCAATCAACAACAGCTTGCTCATTTTGCCGAGGGTAGCGGATCGCGGCAAAAGAAACAGCGGATTTTTGGGCGTGATTTGGAAGGCTTATGCCACGCCTTCAATGTGGCCTGGCTTTGGCAGGATGAAAAACGGTTTTGCCACTCTCAAAAGTTCCGCGCGGTCCGACGCTGCATTTACAGCGCCCCGCGCGGTTGCTCACGGTGAAAGCGATTTTTCAACCCGGCCATCAAAGTAAAGTGCATTTTTGCCGAGCAGCCGGCCGTGCGCGCCGTGGAACGGGTCGGCATCGCCCATGATGGGCGTTTCGTCGCGTCCGCCGAACAGCGTGTTCACAATCACGCTCGCCTCATTGGTATAGATGGTGGCCCACTGCGGCGCGGAATACGGCGCATCGTTCAGCCAGAAATTCCATTCGTAGCTCGTCAGTTCCGTTTCGAAAATCTGCTGATCGGCCGGGCACGCGAAAACTTTGTTCGTCTTTTGATTGGTGAAAAGCGTCGTGGTGACCGGCGGCAAATTCGTCATCTGGCTCGGCAAATAGCCGGCGCAGACCGGCAGCCGGTCGCGGTTGTCCGGGAGGTAAACATTCAGCGCCAGGCCGATTTGATGCAGGTTGCTCATGCAGGCAATGGATTTCGCACTGCTTTTGCCCTTGGCCAGCGCCGGCAGCAGTAAGGCGGACAAAATGGCAATGATGGCCAGGACTACGAGCAGTTCAATCAGCGTGAAAGCTGGGTTCGGCGGCGGACAATTGTTTTTTTCAGGGTTCATGCCAGCGGCGGTTCAGGGGTGTTGCAGGCTGGCGATGGTCTTGAGCAATTGTGAAATCACCGGCGCGGTCTGCCCGCGATACTCGACGTCTTGCGAATTATATTGCGCCGTCGCCTGCTGCAGCATGGCGCGGCCTTCGGGCGACTGGAGCTGCGTGGAGAGTTCGGCGTGCTCTTGGGGATTGAGTGACTGCCGATATTGTTCCACCCATTTTGCCGAAGCATTGATGTTGGCTTGGCGCATGTTTTCCGGCGAATGTTTGACCAATAATTGCAGCGCCCGGATGTGCTCCACATTGAAAAAATCGAGAAACGCTTTTCGCCGGTTGGCTGGATCCGACAGCGGGCCGTAACGTCCTTCCAGATATTTCTGGAAGCGAAGGTCCGCATCGGGAATGTTACGCGCGGCGATGCCGGCGCGGATGTCCTGCATCAACGCGGCTGGCAGGCGTTGACGGAACCGGTGAACCACCAGCGCGCCAACCACGGCGAGGACGAGCACCGTGAGTCCGGCGACGCGCCAGAAAGTCCGCCACGATTTTGCTGTGACCACTTTTGTCTGCATAAGTTCCAACTGAATTTTCAGGTTAGCATATCAGGCTGACATCAGAAAGGAAATGGGCTGAATATTTTTTCAGACTCTGCCAAACCAACTGGCTGCCGGAGCGCGGAGCATTGCTCCGCGTGATCGCAAAACTTTCGAGCGGAGCAAGCTCCGCGCGCCGTGCTCAAGAAAGATTGAATTGAGGTCGCAGTCGGATGGGGATGATCTGCCCGGTTTCAGAGATGCAGCCAAGCGCCGCGCCACACCAAAACTATTTCACCAGTTCCGCGCCCGGCAGATAAACCGTGAAGGTCGAGCCGATGCCCACCTGGGTGTGGACATGCAGCGCCCCGTTGCCTTCCTTGATGAGCCGCTGAACAATGTTGAGCCCAAGGCCAGTGCCTTGACGCGGACCCTTGGTGGTGAAGTAAGGCTGGAAAATTTTCGGCAGCACCTCCGCCGGAATTCCCGGCCCGGTGTCCTGCACCCAAAACTTCACGAGCGGCGCGGTGTTGTCCAGGCTCTCGACGTTCAGGAAACGGTCGTTCGGGCCGTCCTTGAATTCCGCCAGGTTCAGCGGGACGCGTAAAATCTCCGCGCCCACGATGACGCGATGCGGCTGCGGCAGACATTGAAACGCGTTGACCGAGAGATTTAGCAGAATCTGGATCGCATCGGTGCCGTTGATTTTCACGCAGACATCCGCCGCCGGCGGCATGGTGCGGAATTCATTTTCCTGGATGCCCGGATGTCCGCGCACCAGCTGCTCCAAGTCGTTCAGCAACTGGCCCACGCCGGTCGGCATGGGTTCGTTGGCCTGATGCCGCAGAAAGCCGAGATAGCGCCGCGAAATTTCAATGCAGTTTCCAATCTGCCGCTCGATGATGCGCAGACGTTCCTTGATGAATTCGAGATCTTCCACCTCCAGGCGCGACGCCCGGTTCAAGCGTTTGTTCAGCAGTTGGATGAAGCCGGAGACCACGGTCAGCGGCCCGTTAATGTCGTGGATGATGCTGGCGTAAATATCGCCGCGCGTCTTGGCAATCTGTTCCTCGACCTTCTGGCTCTGGAGTTCACCGAGCAGTTCATGGACTTTTTCAGCGCTGCTGTGGATTTCGCTTTCCAGCATCCGCCGCTGCATGGCAGCGTTGACGGCGGCGCGAATGGTGGCGAGGTCGAACGGCTTGTTGATGTAATCGGCCGCGCGCAGGCGCAGCGCCTGGCGGATCGTGTCCGTCGTCTCAAACGCCGTGATCATGATCGCCTCAATGTCGGGCCGCACAAACCGCAGCCGCTCCAAAACTTCAATGCCCGACATGCCCGCCATGCGGATGTCCAGAATCGCCACGTCAATATCGTGCTTCTGCGCCAACTCGATGGCCGTCGGGCCATCCTCGGCCATCAGCAAATCGTAATTATCCTTGAAAATCACCCGCAGCGACAAGCGCGGCCCCTCTTCGTCGTCCACAATTAAAAGCGTCCCGCGCCGTTTCAACGGCAGCGTCGGCGTGCGGCCCATGAGTTCGGACATGACGACATTGACCTGCGTTAGGGGGTCGGCGGTGGCGAACATGACTGTGCGACTCTATCGAAAAAAAATCCAGGCTCAAGCAGAAAGCATCCGCGCCCGCAAACACGCCAGTGCCTGCGTCGCCGTCACCTCCTTGAACGTCGCGCGGTCCCACGGATTCAACCGCTGCTCCACCGTCACGCCGCCGGCGGCGGCGAGCGCGATGAACACGGTGCCCACCGGTTTGTCCGGCGTGCCGCCGCCCGGCCCGGCAATGCCCGTGACCGCCAGCGCAAAATCCGCACCGAATTTTTTCCGCGCGCCCGCAGCCATTTCACCGGCGACGGCTGCGCTCACCGCGCCATGCCGCTGCAAGGTTTCCGCCCGGACGCCGAGGAATTCTTCCTTGGCCGAATTGGCGTAACTCACCACGCCGCCGAGAAAAACCGCCGACGCGCCAGGCACATTCGTGATGCGATGCGCCAAATTGCCGCCGGTGCAGGATTCCGCCAGCGCCAAAGTTTTCTCTTGTTCCGTCAACAATTTCACCACGACGTTTTCAATTTCGTCATCGTCAAAACCAAAAATATTTGCGCCCAGAATTGTTTGCACCACCGCCACGCCCGCGCCGACGATTTTTTCCGCGCCCGCGCCGCTGGCGGTCAGCCGCACGTCCACCGCGCCGGGCCGCGCGCAATAGCCGATTTCCAAACCGCGTGGCACCAGCCGCTGCAAATCCGCCTCCACCATTTCCTGCACGCGCGACTCGCCGATGTCGGTGGAGCGCAGCGTGCGGCAGACAAAAATTTCTTCCGCAAATTCGCGTTTCAGCAGCGGCACGACGGCCGCATCAAACATCGGCCGCAACTCGCGCGGCGGCCCGGGCAGCATCACGAGCCATTTTGGGGAAGCAGATGGCAGATGGAAACTGGCGGATGGGACGTCGTGTTTCCTATCGCCTAGCTCCCAACTCCTATCCGCTAATTTCATCGCCAGCCCCGGCGCGGTGCCGAATTGGTTGAGGAAAACGAGCGCGCCTTCGGGCACAAACGTTTCCACGCTGGTCTTCGCCGGCCGCAGACGGTTCCGCTGAGCGAAAAAATTTTCGATGTGCGCGAGCACGTCCTTGTTTTCGACCAGTTTTTTGCCGAGCAGTTCCGCGATGAGTTCGCGCGTGATGTCATCCGAAGTCGGGCCGAGGCCGCCGGTGGTGATGACCAGATCCGCGCGGCCCAGCGCCTCGCGCACGGCATTCTGAATGGCGCTGCCGCTGTCCGCGATCGCTACCTGGCGCGTGACCACGTGGCCAAGATCGGCGAGGCGACGGCAAAGCCATTGCTGATGCGTGTTGAGCACGCGACCGAGCATCAGTTCGCTGCCGGTGTTGACGAGTTCGACGTTCATAAATTTGAAAATGAGAAAACTCTGAAGCCGTGAACGCGAACAATTTCCCTGGCTCTGGCTTCCCGTTTTTGCGGTTTGGAATTATTGTTTCGGCGGGACTGCTGGTGCCGCCGGCGCAGCTGCCGATTTCGGCTTGGGCTTGATGATGGCGGCGTTGAAGCTGCCCAACAGGTAGCTCTTTTCCGGATCCGGCGTGCAAAGATAAATTTTCCCCGGCAACTTTCCCTTGGCAATGTCGCCAAACTCCAGCCGCATCGCGTAATTGATGTCCCAGGAAATTTTTTGCGCCGCGCCGGCATCATCCTTCCAATGCAGCGTGACGCGCGCCGACTTGTTGGTGTCCGCGAGGATATTGAGATTTTTGCCGGCCAGCGACTCCGGCGGTGCGCCGCCAAAATTGACCTGCACGCCGAATTCCACCGGCCCGCGCGTGCCTTGGCGCAACGTCAGCAAGCCGTTCTGAAAACTGGCGCGCTCCACGATGAAATCCTGCCCGTGAATCCGTCCCGCCACCGGCGCGTCGGGGATCGCGTTTGTGCCCAACTCAAGCATCCAGTTGCTGTCGCTCGCGTGCGGGGCGACGAGCGGCGGCTTTTTGGGCTGCGTTCCCGCGCCGGAAGTGGCGACTGGATTGGTCAGCGCGCCCGGGCCGGAAGATTTGAAAATTTTTCCGCGGAAGGCGAACACCGCCGCGCCGGCCACGCCGGCCACCAGCACCAAAGCCAAAATCACCGCCGGAAATTTCTTCTCCGGCACCGCCACGCCGCCGGCGGCCACCGGCACGGAAACTTTCTTCTCCGTCACCTTTGAGCCGGTGAGGATGAATTTTTGGTCGTCCGACGCGGGTGCCTGCGGCACGGTGATTTTCTGGAAGCACGTCGGGCAGTCCATCACCGAGCCGGCCTGCGACGAATCGCACTTGATGTGCTGGCCGCACACCGGACACGCATATTTGAATTCACTCATGCCTATTCCAGAATGGTCTGATGACCAAACATTTCACATCCGCGCGCCGCTGGCAATTCACTTTTTCAAAGGCACCCGCACAAAACCCCAAGCCGGGACGGAAATGCCTTTGCGTCTTTGCGCCTTTGCGTTAAAAACTGGGCGTGAGCATGAATAAAAAATCTCCCGTTTCCCGCAGCGGCCGGTTTGCGAGCGGCCCCGCCGCCGACGTCGCGCAATTCACCGAATCCATCTCCTTTGACTGGCGGCTGTGGAAACATGACATTCTCGGCTCGCTGGCGCACGCCGCGATGCTCCACGAAATCGGCGTGCTGAAAAAAAATGAATTGGTTGCGATCAACAATGGTCTGAATCAAATCGGCAAAGAAATCGCCGCCGGAAAATTTTCGTGGAAGCCGGAACTGGAAGACGTTCACATGAACATCGAGGCCGAGCTGACCAAGCGCGTTCCCGCCGGCGCGAAATTGCACACCGCCCGCTCGCGCAACGACCAGGTGGCGCTCGATGTGCGGCTCTGGCTGCGCGATGAAATCACCGCGCTGCTCGGCGACATCGCCGGCTTGCAGCGCGCGCTCGTTGCGCTCGGCGAAAAAAATGCTGACGTGCTGATCCCCGGCTACACGCATCTGCAACGCGCGCAGCCCGTCTATCTCGCGCATCATCTGCTTGCCTACGTCGAGATGCTCGAACGCGATTGTGAGCGGCTTTGGGACTGCCATTCGCGCGTGAACATCTGCCCGCTCGGCAGTGGCGCGATTGCCGGTTCGACTTTGCCGTTGAAACGAGAACTTGTCGCCAAGCTACTCGGCTTCGTTGACGCCAATGGCAAAGTTCAAATCACACAAAATTCCATGGACGCCGTGAGCGACCGGGATTTCGCCGTCGAATTTTGCGCCGCCGGCGCGCTGCTGGCCGTGCATCTCTCGCGGCTCGCGGAGGACGTGATTCTCTGGGCCGGCGCGGAATTTAATTTCATCAAGATCGCCGACGCCTACACCACCGGCTCGTCGCTCATGCCGCAGAAGAAAAATCCCGACATCGCCGAACTCGCGCGCGGCAAAACCGGCCGCGTCTTCGGCAACCTGATGTCGCTGCTCACGCTGCTGAAGGGATTGCCGATGACCTACAACCGCGATTTGCAGGAGGACAAGGAACGGCTGTTCGACACCGCCGACACCGTGCGCGCCACCACGCGCCTCATGGCCGCGATGTTGAACAACACCAAGGTGAACAAACCTGCCTGCGCCGCCGCCGCGAGCGACCCGGCATTGCTGGCGACCGACCTCGCGGATTATCTCGTGCGCAAAGGCATCGCGTTCCGGCCCGCGCATCATGTGGTGGGCGCGGTGGTGGCGCTGGCGGAAAAAACCGGCCAGCCGCTGAACCAATTCACGTTCGCGGAGCTGCAAAGCGTGGACAAAACCTTTGGCCGCGACGCGCTGGGCGTGTTCAACCTGAAAACGGCGATGGCGAAACGGAACCTGACCGGCGCACCGGGAACAAAAGAAGTCGCGAAGCAACTGGCGCGCTGGCGGGAACAGCTTTCGTGATACAAAGGGGGCGGTTATGAAATTCACCATCGAACGCGCAGCGCTTGTTAAAATGCTGGAGGTGATTGGCAGAAAAGCTCCTTCCCAAAAATGGCGAGACAAAGAGGTGCGCCTTTCGGCTTTTGCTCCACATGTTTTTGTAGAGGCAAATGCATCTACGGGCGGAGTCGAAGCATTGGTGTTTGAGGACGGCACATGTTTATTGAGTCACAAGACATTCTTGAAGTTGCTGAAAACGCACTTTCCGAAGAAAAACATCATCGTCGAAGCTGACGAGCATAAAATTAAGTTCGCTAGCACAACACTGCCAGTTGTTGGTTATTCCCGCGCAGTAACTCCACCAGGGGAATTCAAAGTTTTCCCAGTTACTGATGATTGGCTTTCACAAAGTCGCACTGAAGCAACTCAAACTCCGGGAACAAAAACATCAATCAAATTGCCGAATGCGGAAAAGGCGATTGTCGAACGCGAAAAAATTTTAGGTTATTTGCTGAATCCACATCATCGGATTGGTGCGAGCAAAGCTCATTTTTTCACCGCCTTTGGTTTTAGCGCGGAAAAATGGGAACAACTGGCGAAAGCATTGCTGGTTCATGGGCAGACGCACGAAGTAAAGCGCGTGCATGAGACAAATTATGGCCCGCGATACGAGGTCGAAGGGATTTTGAAAACGCCTGATGGCCGAGAACCGTTTATTCGTTCGGTCTGGCAATTTGATAAAGGCGAAGTTGCACCGAGATTGATAACAGCCTATCCTTTGGAGGCGAGATGAAAATCAAAGAACATGATTGCGTGGTGCTGACGCGTGACCTGCCGGATGAAAATCTGAAGGCGGGCGACGTGGGCGCGGTTGTGCATATTCATAAAGGCGGGATGGCTTACGAAGTGGAATTTGTCACGCTTACGGGCAAAACCATCGCCGTTGCCACCGTGGAAGCTTCCAATTTGCGTCCTGTTGGCCAGCGTGACATCAACCATGTCCGCGAGTTGGTAGTTGCTTAATTTGCCCCGTCGCCGCATCCGTGAACTCTGCCGCTGCGCTGGTGGTCTGCGGGTTCGTCAAAGCGCAACCAATCCGCGTCCGTTTCTGTTGCCGTCCTGCCCATTTTCCCTGCCGTTGCGCGGGTTGTAGACGCAATCAACCCGGCCTTAATTGTCACTTGTAGACCGCCACCAAATCCCAAAATGAGCTAAAAATCCGAAATATTGGCACCAATTGAAAAATTGACCGCACGAACGGCCTTATTGGCTGCACAAATGGAGTTCCAGCCTGCACAGGTCAAAGATCCGCTGCACAAGTCGGAGGATGGCCGGCACAACTCGATTTTCAGCCTGCACAAGTCGGATTTCACTTTGCACGTATCGGCGGATGGGCTGCACGGATCAACGTCTTGCGGGCACCGGCCGGGTTTCACGCTGCACCGGTCGGGTTTGAGCACGCACGGCGCTATTGATGGAATCCGACCCTGGCTTTTGAGGATTTCGGATTTCACCTTGAGACGCTGAAGCGCGGAAAACGCAGTCCAAAACTGGGTGACTTGCGCCGTGTTTTTTGGCAGGCTGGCGACATGACTCCATCGTCGGCCATTTTTCGCAGCCAACTTTTTTACGCGCTCTCCGGACTGATCATGCTGTCCGCCATGCCGGCCAGCGCGACCAATTATGACGAGGCCAAAGTCGGCAATTACACCCTGCCCGATCCGCTCGTGTGCAACGACGGCGCGCGCGTGACCGACACGGCGATGTGGTTCGCCAAACGCCGCCCGGAAATTCTGGAATCGTATCGCGCGGAGATTTTTGGCCGCAGCCCGGAGGCGGGAACGAATGTCGCCTTCAACGTCTGGGAAACTGCCACCAACGCGCTCGGCGGCACGGCGACACGCAAGCAGATTGAAATCAATTTTTCCGGCACGCCCGCCGGCCCGTTCGCGCATCTGCTGCTTTACACGCCGGCCGGCAAAATTTCCGCGCCCACTTTTCTGTGCCTGCAATTCAACGGCAATTACACGGTGAATGACGATCCGGCCATCGCGATTTTTCCCGGTTGGAACGGCAAGAACGGCCTGCCGGCAATGCCTAAAAATCCCGTGCGCGGCGAGTCCGCGCGGAACTGGAAAATTCCGGAAACTTTGGCGCGCGGCTACGGCATCGCGTTCGTTGACTACCGCGAAATCGAGCCGGATCTGGCGGCTGGCGCCGGTTTCAAAAATGGCGTGCATAAAAATTTTCCGACGGCGGCGGCCGACGGCTGGGGTGCGATTGGCGCGTGGGCGTGGGGCGCGAGCCGCGCGCTGGATTATCTGGCCACAGACAAAGACGTGGACGCGCAGCGTGTGATTTTGTTCGGCCATTCGCGGCTTGGCAAAACGGTTTTGTGGGCCGGCGCGCAAGACACACGTTTCGCCGCCGTCCTCGCCAACTGCTCCGGCGAAATGGGCGCGTCGCTCTCACGCCGCGATTACGGCGAGACGGTGGATGATGTGGCGAAGCATTTTCCGTATTGGATGGCCGGCAATTTTCAAAAATACGCCGGGCACTGGAATGATTTGCCGGTGGACTCACATTTTCTGATTTCGCTCATCGCGCCACGGCCGTTGTTTTTGAACACCGGCAGCGAAGACCGCTGGGGCGATCCGCACGGCGAATTTCTCGCCGCCCGCGCCGCCACGCCGGTTTATGAACTGCTGGGCAAAACCGGCATCCGCGAAACCAATTTTCCGCCGCTCGATCATGCGCTTCAGCACGATCTCAGCTTCAACTGCCACACCGGCAAGCACGATGTGCTACCGGCGGACTGGGACAATTTTCTGGATTTTGCCGACGCACATTTTGCGCCGAAGAAATAAGTTTCTCACGCAGGCGCTAAATAAACCGTATCTGCGCTTCTTTCAAATGCCGCGTCTCCAGCAGCGAGGCGATTTTTCGGACAATGTTCCGACGCAGATCCAGTTCCACGGGAATGCTGGGATCTTGATGCGCTTCATTGATGCGGGTGCCGACCACAAATTGCACGATGTCGCTCTGAAGCATGAATGATATGAGATCACTGGCAGCATTTTTGCGGCGCATTTCCGCAGCATTGCCTCGTTCCAGCATCTCCGCGACCTTGGCCAGCGTCACGGTGCCCTCGGTGACGAGGTCAACGCCCTCCATCACCGCCGGCGGCGGAATTTCCGGATCGAGGTTCTTCAAATCCATCGTGACGGGCCGGCCCAGCAATCGCGAAACAATCCCGGCCGTGGTGCCGCCGCAAATCACTTTGCGCCCGTCGAAATTTTGCACGAGCTCCGCCAGCTCGCCATCGCGCTCCTTGTTGAAAGGCGGACCGGTAATGACCAGCAGCCGGCGTGGCCGGCGGTAATAAATTGCGCCGCAGGTGATGTCGTCTTTCGCCGCGCGACCGTCGTTGGCCAGGGCTTCGGCAACGAGTTTGCGCGACAGCTCGCGTGACGAGATTTCATTCTCCGCCGAGATTTGCCGCTGCAAAAAATCGGTGACGCGATCCTGGCCCCAGCCGAGCGGCAAGCCAACGCGGCCAAGGCCGGACTGGCTCACGCCATCGGAAAAAAACACGATGCGGTCGCCAAGCTGCGTGGCGAATTCGCTGTAGTGAATCACGCGATCCTTCCACGTTTCCAGCGTGAGGCTGGCGCGCTCAATCGGCACCGGCGTCTGCCCGCGCAACAGCACCAGCGGCGGATTGCCGTGTTCGATCACGCGCGTTTTACCGTCCTCGTCCAAATCTACAATCGTAAAGGTCGAGTAGCTGATTTTGCGTTTTTCGCAGACCGGCAGCGTGTCCATGATCGTTTTCGCGCTTTGCCGCACGTCCACGAACGCCGAGGTGTAGCGCAGTGCCATCGTCGCGGTGAGATTCGCCAGCACGCCGGCTTTCACGCCGCTGCCGAGGCCGTCGGACAACACGGTGATGATGCGGCCTTCCTCCTTGATTTTGCGCGAGAGAAAAACGTCGCCGGCCACGACCTGTCCGGCCTTCGCCTGGCGGCAGAAATCAACGTCGATAAAGCTTTCGCCAGTCATTGTTTTCCTTCGGCTCGTCCGGCTTCGGCGGCGAAAACGATTCGATGATCGAGTTCAGCGTGATCTCCGCGTCGGCGGCATTTTCGCCGAGCAGGTAGGCAATCTGCTGCGTCGTCGCCAGTTGCTTCTGAATGACTTCGCGTGCGCGGCGAATCACCTGCTCCTTCTGCACCGCCGGCTCAGTGATGTCCTGAAGAATGCCGCCAACGAGACCGTGTTTTTCGATGCTGAAAATCGCCGCGTGCAAAATCGTGTTCTGAAACCGCAGGTCGCGGTCCAAAATATCTTCGCCGGTTTTCAACACGTTATGAAACAGGCTGGCGAACGGCATCAGTTCAGCCAGCGCCATGCCTTCAATCGAAACCGCGCCGTTGCCAGCGGCAGTTTTCTCCGGCGCAAATAAATTCACAAATGCGGCGTTGAACTCGATCACGCGCATTGCATCGTTCACGATCACGACCGCCGACGGCATTTTTTGGATCAGCGCGTTGGCCTTTTTAAACGCGAGCTGGCGCATGTAGGTCACGCACATCGCGCGCTCCGCCTTCTGGCCAATCAAGGCGATGCCGAATTCGCGGCAGGTGTCGTAGCCGCAGCCGCCGCAGTTCAGTTCGTCGTCCGGAGAAAATTTCCCGACGTTGCGCAACGCCTCGCGGATTTGTGAGTCTGGATAACGCGCCGCCGCCACCGCCGCGACGGCAAAATCGGTCGGGGTTTCAATTGTCGGCCGGCGGGGAAATGCAACCCCCGATGGCGCGACCGCCCGCAAAATAATATGACGCTTCATCACCGTGGCGTCGCGCCGCTGCACTTTCGGGCCATTCACGCAGCCGCCTTCGCACGCAAGCAATTCGAGAAACAACCCGTTATCCGGCTTCATTTCCTCGATGCCGTCGAGCGCTTTTTTGATCGCGCCAATTCCGGAGAATGCCATGAGCGAGCAGTCGTTGACCGCGCAGGTGGATTTCATGCCGGCGATCATGCCGCCATCCACCGGATACCACGCGCCTTCCGCCGAGCGTTCGGGCACAAAATGGTTTTCTGCCGTTTCAACAATTTTTCCCGACGCGATTTTTTCCTGCTCCAGCCAGCGGTGGAGGTCTTCGAATGTCAGCACGACGTCCAGCAATTCCGGGTGCTGCGCCGCCTCCAGTTTTTTCGCGATGCACGGGCCGATGAAAACAATGCCGATGTCCGCGCCAAAAGTTTGCCGCAGCATTTTGCAATGGGTCAGCAGCGGCGACAGCAAACCGGTGAGCAGTTCCGCGCCATTCGCACGATGCTTTTGCAAAAACGCCACAACCGTCGGACACGCCGACGATGCCAGCACGCGATTTGGATTTTTTTGCAGCAGCGCCGCCGCCTGCGCCGAAACCTGCTGCGCGCCCAGCGCCGTTTCCGACACGCCGGCAAAGCCGAGCTGCTTCAGCGCGCCAATCATCTGCGCCGCCTTCACGCCGGGAAATTCGGTGACATACGACGGCGCGAGCGAAACGAACACCGATTTTTTAAGCGTCAGCAATTGTCGCGCGCTGGCCAGATCGTCGCGGACTTTTTTCGCGCCGTTCGGGCAGACCTCGACGCAGTGGCCGCAGAAAATGCACAACTCCGGCACGACGGACGCGTAGCCGCCTTCGACCTTGATCGCCTTCACGGGACAGTTGCGCACGCATTTGTAGCAGTCCTGGCACTCGCGCTTCTCCGTAAAAATGGGATTGAGGTAGTTCACGGTTTTGCCTTCGGCACAAAATGGTTGAGCAGGCCGACGATGACGATGGGGTCAACCTCGTGATACATCTTGCCGTTGATCGTGACGTTCGGCCCGGATTTGCAATGGCCCTCGCACAAATGGCCGTTCAGTTCCACCGACGGCGGCAGGTTTTGCGTTTTCAAAAAATCCTGGACGACTTCGATGTTGCGGCTGTTCCCGCGCGAGAAGCAGGAACTGCCCATGCAAATCGTGATGTTGGCGGCGGGAATTTCAGGCATGACAAAACTCCTTTCCGGCTTCAAATTCTGGAAGCATTTGACGGTCGCGTCGCCCGCCTGCGCCGCTGCCGATGTGCCGGCCAATGCCTTTGATGCGGAGACCCAAACAGCCGTTGCAAGCGTCGCCGGTCTCGGCGATGCACGCCTTGTTCGGATAAATCTCGTAAAGCCGGCGGTATTTCAACGGCGTGAGATTCGGCATGAAAACATTCGCGCCGCGCTGCAAGCCCAGTTCGCGGCCATTCTTCTTGTTGATCGTCGCCAGCGCCGTCGTCGCCGGAATGTTCGCATCCGGCCGCACCAGCCGCGTCAACGCGACGGCTTTATAAACCATCAACTCGTTGTTCGGAACTTGCTCTCCGTTCACCGGCGGAAAAATTTTGAAACCGCTGCCCAGCGGCGTTGCCGGATGCGGAATAAACGGTCCGATGCCGATCATGTCGAGATCAAGCTCGCGAAACAGCTCAATGTCCTTCGCCACGCTGGCAAAAGTCTGGCCGGGAATGCCGACCATGATGCCGCTGCCGACTTCAAAACCAAATTCCCGCAGCCGCCGCAAAATCTCGATGCGGTCGCACTCGCGATTGCCCAACGGCGGATGAATTTCGTCGAACAAATTCCGATCTGAAGTTTCAAACCGCAGCAGATAACGATCCGCGCCCGCCGCGCGCCAGGCCGCCAAATCTTTGTTCGATCGTTCGCCGAGACTCAACGTCACCGCCAGCGGCGTTTCACTTTTGATTCGCCGGACGACTTCCGCGAGCCATTCCGTCGTGATGCCGTAATCTTCGCCCGCCTGCAACACAACCGTGCCATAGCCAAATTTCACGGCCTGTTGTGCCGCCGCAAAAATTTCATCCGCCAACATCCGGTAGCGAACCAAGTTTTCATTTCCCATGCGCAGGCCACAATAAGCGCATTGCCGCGCGCAAAAATTCGAGATTTCCACCAGCCCGCGCAAATGCACGGCGTCGCCGACGTGCTGCCGGCGCGTCTCGTCGGCGCGACGCCACAATTCCGCGAGCCGCTCCGCATTCGTTTCGCGGAGCCAGTTTAGAATTTCTGTTTTGTCGGGCGTCGTGTTCATGCTGCGAGCGGCCTTCGTTCCGAGTTTCGGTAATAGTCGAGCGCCGCCGGAAATGGCTGCAACGCGCGCTCAAAAATTCCCAGGCTGTAGGCGATGGTCAGGCCGTAGTTGGTGATCGGCACGCTGGCCTGCTGACATTTTAGGATGCGGCTCAACATCTCACGCCGGTTCCACATGCACGCGCCGCAGTGAATCACCAGTTTGTATTCCGCCAGGTCAGCCGGAAAATCACGGCCCTGCATGTTTTCAAAATTCAATTTCACGCCGGTGTATTGCGTCAGCCAGCGCGGAATTTTCACGCGCCCGATATCTTCGCCAATCGGGTGATGCGAGCACGCCTCGGCGATCAGCACGCGGTCGCCGCTGCGCAAATTTTCAATCGCCAGCGCGCCTTGCACCTGCGCGAGCAAATCGCCCTTGAAGCGTGACATGAGAATCGAAAAACTTGTCATCGGCACGTTGCGCGGCGTATCAGCGGCGACTTTCAGAAATGCCTGCGAGTCGGTGACGACCAATTTCGGCGGCGATTTCAACCGGTCCAGCGCGCGGCGCAACTCGCGCTCTTTGACGACGAGGCAATACGCGTCGCTGTCGAGCAGATCGCGGATGGACTGCACCTGTGGCAAAATCAGGCGACCTTTCGGCGCTTCCTTGTCAATCGGCACCACCAGCACGGCCATTTCGCCGGGACCAACCAAGTCACCGAGAATCGCCGGGCTGTCTATGAAGTCCGATGGTGCGGCGGCGAGCAAAGCTTCGCGCAATTCCAAAATTCCTGTGCCGGTTAAAGCGGACGTGCAAACCGTAGTGGCACAGGCGTCCCGCCTGTGTGTTTCTGATGCGGCGAGAGTTTCATTTTTGAAACTCACAGGCGGGACGCCTGTGCCACCATCCATTTTATTGAACACCACGACCGTCGGCGTTTTGCGCGCGGTCAGCTCGCATAAAATTTCTTCCTCAAAATTTCCCCATTCACCGGCTTCGGCAACGAGCACCGCCAAATCCGTGCGTTCCAAAACCTGCCGGGTTTTCAGCACGCGCAGGGCACCGAGTTCGCCCACGTCGTCAATGCCCGCCGTGTCAATGAACAGCACCGGGCCGAGCGGCAGCAACTCCATCGGCTTTTCGACGGGATCGGTCGTCGTGCCGGCAACGGGCGACACGATGGAAACCTGCTGGCGCGTGAGCGCGTTGAGCAACGACGATTTGCCGACGTTGCGCCGGCCGAAAAACGCGATGTGCAGCCGCAGACTTTTAGGTGTGGTGGTCATGGCCATTCCTTTCCGGTGTGCCCAAGCGGCAAACCGCTTCCGGGCTGATCAAAACGTCAAACTCGCCGCCAGTCAGCCAGCCTTGTGCAATCACCGTTTCGCGGATGCTCCGATTGGTTTCGACCGCGAGCTTCGCTGCTTCGCCGGCGCGTTCGTAACCGAGCACGGGCAGCAAAGCGGTTGCGGCTGCCGTTGAATTTTCAACGTGCTGCCGGCAACGCGCTTCGTTGGCTTCAAGTCCGTCAATGCAATGGCGGCGCAAAATATCATCCGCCCGCGCGAGCAAATCCAGACTCTCCAATAGACAATCAGCAACGAGCGGCAGAAAAGAATTCAGTTCCAACGTGCCCGAAGCGCAAGCCATTGTAATCGTCGCGTCGTGGCCGATGACGCGCATCGCGGCCTGGCTGACGGCTTCGGGAATCACCGGATTCACTTTGCCCGGCATGATTGAGGAACCGGCTTGGCGCGCGGGCAGACGGATTTCGCCGAAGCCGGCTTCGGGTCCCGACGAAAGCAAGCGCAAGTCACCGCAAATTTTCAGCAGCGAAACCGCGTGCGCTTTCAAAATGCCCGACACTTCGACGAACACATCGGCATTTTGGGTCGCGTCCACGAGATTTTCCGCGCGGGCGAAACCGATGCCGGTCAGCTCGCGCAACTGATCCACAACTTGAAAAATATATTTTCGCGGAGCAGCCAAACCGGTGCCAATGGCGGTGCCGCCGAGATTCACGACACGCAGCCGCTCCTCACATTTGTAAATCCGCCAGCGGTCGCGGTTGATGGCCTCGGCGTAGGCGCTCAATTCGCGACCGAGCGTCGTGAGCACGGCGTCTTGAAGCTGCGTGCGACCAACTTTGACGACGTGCGCAAATTTCTTTTCCGCTGCTTGAAACGATTCCTGAAGCGCGACGACATTTTTCTCCAACGTGTGAAGCAAACGAATGGCCGCCAGCCGCAGCGCCGTCGGATAAGTGTCGTTGGTGGACTGGTGGAGATTGAGATCATCGAGCGGCGAAATGCGGTTGTAGCTGCCGGGCGGCAGCCCAAGGATTTCCAGCGCGCGATTGGCCAGCACCTCGTTGACGCTCATATTCGTGCTGGTGCCGGCTCCGCCTTGCAACGCGTCCACGATGATGAAGCCGCCGAGGTCGCCGTTGGCCAGTTCTCGGCAGGCGCGGTCAATGGCATCGGCCTTCGCCACGTCGTCCGCCCACGCACTAAGCGCGCGGTTGGTGCGGACGCAGGCGGATTTAACTTCGCCGTAAGCGCGAGCCAATTCAGGGTGAATGGAACGTCGGGCGAGCGGAAAATTATCCAGCGCCCGCTGCGTGTGGATGCCATGCAACGCCTCCGCCGGAACCGGCAGTTCACCGAGCAAATCACGTTCGATGCGCAGTGGCACAGGCGTCTCGCCTGTGAGTTTCGGTTGCTGGGATTTATTCATTTTGAAACACACGGGCGAGACGCCCGTGCCACTACAAATTCAAACAAACACGTCACGCTCGTTTTTGCGCACGCGCCCGACAAGTTCGTTGGCGGTCTCGCCGATTTTGCCGGGCATCGTGGCGAGTTCGCGATTCACCAGCTTTTCGCCGGCTTTTTTCGTGTCCGGTGAGGCGTAGCCCATCAGATATTCCATGCAGCTCGACAGCGCGTTCGGACTGCAATGTTCCTTGATCAAGCCGGGCTTGGCCAAGTCCATGAAATCCGCGCCGGTGCGACCCAGGCGGTAGCACGCCGTGCAAAACGACGGCGTGTAGCCGAGCGACGCAACGTCGCGCACGACTTCGTCCAACGAGCGGTGGTCACCGAGCTGAAACTGCTCCGCGTCATGGCCGTCGCCGAGTTCCGCGTAGCCGCCGGGATTGCAGCGGCTGCCGGCGGAAATTTGCGACACGCCCAATTGAAACGTCGCGCGGCGCGTGTCGGCATTTTCGCGGGTGGACATGATGATGCCGGTGTAAGGAACGGCGAGGCGCAGAATGGCGACGATTTTTTTGAAGTCATCATCCGACACCAGGTGTGGCGGACGATTGGAGGTGGCGGAACCAACCGCGGGCTCGATGCGCGGCACGCTGATCGTGTGCGGGCCGACGCCGAATTTTTCCTCCAGATGCCGGATGTGCTGCTGCAGCGCGAGCATTTCAAACTTCCAGTCATAAAGTCCCAAAAGCACGCCGATGCCGACATCGTCAATGCCGGCTTCCATCGCGCGGTCCATCACGGTAACGCGCCAGTCAAAATTTTTCTTCGCGCCGGCGGTGTGGATTTTGGCGTAAGTTTCGCGGTGATACGTTTCCTGAAACAACTGATAAGTGCCGATGCCGGCTTCCTTGAGCTGCTTGAATTGATCCACCGTCAGCGGCGCGATATTCACGTTCACGCGGCGGATTTCGCCACGGCCGCTCTTGGTCTTATAGACTGTGGCGATCGAATTGAGGATATAGTTGAAGCCCTGATCGGCCGGATACTCTTCACCGGAGACGAGCAGCAGCCGCTTGTGACCCTGGTCAATGAGAATTTTCACTTCGGCGGCAATCTCTTCCTGCGTCAGCGTGCGGCGCTTCAACTCGGTGTTGCCGGCGCGGAAAGCGCAATAGCTGCATTCGTTTTTGCAAAGGTTCGCGACATAGAGCGGCGCAAACAGCACGAGGCGGTTGCCGTAAATCTCGTCCTTCACGAACCGCGCGGCGGCGAACATTTCTTCGAGCAGCGCCGCGTCCTGAATTTCCATCAGCACGGCGACCTCTTCGGCGTCCAGGCCGTCCATCTGCCGCGCCTTGGCGAGAACTTCCCGCACGCGACCGGCATCGGAGCGACGCGCCACGGCGAGAATCGCGTTGATTTCCGCCTCGTTGATGATTGTGGTTCGCGGTTTGGGAAGTGTGTTTTTCATAAATTTTTTTCTTTTATTTTTTGCAGAATTTCCGCCTTGGCGGCCTGCGCGGTGCACCATTGAATTTTGTTTCCGTCCACGCTCACGGTCGGACCGTGATCGCATTTTTCAAAACAGAACGAGGCGTTGATGGAAACCTTGTCCTGCAATTCCTCCTTGTCCACCTGGTCGAGCAGCTCGTGCAAAATGTGCTGCGAACCTTTCACAAAACAATTTGTGCCAGTGCAGACATTGACCTTCACCTTTTCCGCCGCCGGACCGTCGCCCAATTCGATGGTTTCGCCGGCGATGCGGCGGCGGTT
>CAJAQO010000276.1 GCA_903944085.1 uncultured Verrucomicrobia subdivision 3 bacterium | reverse complement strand
TCGAGTATATGTGGGGGCATCTCAAAACGCATGCGATTGCTCATCTGGTCGCCACGCAAGCTTGGAACTCAGTTTTGAAGCCACAGCCGCACTGCGCCGTAGGCGCCGCCGCCGGCTGATTATTGCTGCCTGCTATACCCAAGCTGAATTGTGGCCTTGATGTCACTCTATTATGCGAGCATCAATAGGTTCACTGGCACTTTCACTGGCACCCCTGTTGAATGATGGCTGAAACGATTCACACAAGTGTTCTCGCTGCCCGCGTTGCTGTTGGACTGGGCACCGCCGGCAGTAGGGTGGCCGAAGGTTCACGTATTCGTGGGGGGCATGGGACCAAACTGGTCAGGTCATGCTGATATCGTGACCAGAGTTGACGCCGTTCCGGGTTTTGCGTGGTTACTCCCGAGGCAGGGACACCCGATCAATCACCGCGCCGGGATCAACGGACCGGATTTTAAATGTGTGTGTGCCGGCGGTGAGAGCAGGCAACGGGACGCGCACGCGCACGTAATTATTTTGAACTGCGAAGCTCCGCACCGCACCATTTTCGTTCTCCGCGCCGTTGGCACCCGGCACTTCCATAAATGTCGGGGCAAGATCATCCACGCTCACGGCGAAGCGCAGCTTCATTCCCGGATAAATGCGGAACGCAGGTAGCACATCCACGAACGCTTCTGCAATACCTCCCTTGGTTGTGAATTCATATTCGAGCGTGGGCGCGCTTTTGTCCCCGTCTTTCCAGGAAGCTTCCAAGCTCGCGGGTTGCAGCGCCATCGCACGGCCGGATTGTCCCAGTCCTTCAATGACGCTCCAGTGCGCGGCTCCGGGTGATAACTTTCGATCAGCCGTGGCCGCATCGCGCCAACCTTGGCCCACTGGCGACTCGTTCAAAAATGCAGGATCGGTCGCGGGCTGACCCGGTTGCGACGGTTTTTCACCCCAGGGCCACCTCACTTGACTGCTCCATTTCGTGAGATCATTTCCCGTCACGAGGCCGGGCATCATGTGGTTCCATTTTCCGCCCGCAATTTTCGTGTTGTAGTTGTCTGCCTGCGCCTCCAAATCATTTCGCCGGCGCGTGATCGCGCTTTCATTGGCGGCGGTATCCACGTCGAACTGGATTTTTCGATCAGCCATGAATATCAGCCCCGCCGATCCCAGCACACGCGCCGGAAAACCAATCATTTCCGTGTAGGCATCGCGCACCTCTGCGGGAATCGTGCCGAAGATTGCCGCCTCGCGCGCAAGCAAATTTTTATAATTGTCCTCCAGTTGCCTCGCCTGTTCCGGCGGCAGCGAAAGCGCCCACGCGCGATTCATCAGTTCAGGTTTCCGAATGGTTCCCAGCCGATAGAATTCCATGAGCATATCCGTCAGCGGTTGCACCGCCGGTGCGCCAAAAATATGCAACTCGAAATCACAAAGAAATGCCCGTTGCGCGCCGAGATCAAATCCTTCGGGGTTCCAGGCCAGCCGTGAAAAATAATCAATGCCGATCTCCATCGGCTTGAGGTCGCCAACGTTGATCACCCAGAGGCTGCGCGCGTCATTTTCCCAGGCTTTGTGCAGTTCCTCCCACATGAGCGCGGGTGGCGTGGTGTTGATCCACGTGTAAGAATGCGGACTGCCGTAATAAGACAGATGCCAATAAACCCCCGCTCCGCCAGGGCGTTTCCGTTCTTCCGGATTACTGAGCCGGCGGATATAACCGAAGTTGTCATCCACCCAGACGAGCGTCACGTCTTCCGGCACGCTCAATCCGGCGTCGTAAATCGGCAGCACTTCTTTATAAGGCACAAAACATTGGGCGACGGGACCCCATTGCTTGGTGACGCTTTGATCAAGCAAAGCACGCTGGTCACGAAACACTTCCGTCATGAGGCTGAGTTTGCCGGGCATGTCGGTGGGCGGCGTCTGCATGCCTTGATCGTGAATTCCACGAATGCCGAGCGTCCAAACCGCTTCGTCCGCGCCATGGGCCTTCGCGTTGTCTCCCCAATAAGAACGGATGGCGTCGCGATTGAGGCGGTAATTCCAACGCCCCTTTGCTTTTTCATTCCAATGAACGTTGTTGCACAGCATCGGCTCGCAATGGGAAGAACCCGCGACGATGGCGAACTTGTCAGCCAGCACGATGTTTTCCGGCACCGAACCAAATTCCGTGCTGCACGGATGCATGGCCGGCCAAAGATAATTGAGCCGCAGCCGCAGCATCAGCTCGAAAACCCTCTCGTAAGTTTTCGGGCCGATGTTTTTGAATTCCGGATCAAAGGTCTTTGCCGCCCACGGATTGATTCCCCAATCTTCGTCATTGATGAAAATGCCGCGATACTTCACGCCCGGCGCGTCCACTTGCGGGGCGGAAATCTTTAGGGCTAACGCGTCGTGATGCTGGGCCGGAACATCCGCCCACCAATACCACGGAGAAACGCCGATTTTTTCGGAGAGTTGCATCAAGCCGTAAGCCGCGCCACGCCGGTCGCTGCCGACAATCACAAGGGCGCGCTCCACGCCGGGCAAAGGCTGCTTGACCACCTGCGATAGCGTCGTCTCCCAGCGCCCTTTAATTTTATCCAGGTCCTTCAGCTTTCCGGCGGCGGCTAGTTGTTCGACAAGTGCGCTATGGCCGAGCGTCCCGACAATGACCATTTGTGGCGCTCTCGCGGAATTGTCTTTCACCAGCGGACGACGACCGCTTATGCGCTGCACATCATCCGCAAATAAAGCCGCTGCCAGTTGAACGACTGGATAGTCATTGACATCAACCACGATCACCGCGTCGCTTTTGCCGCCGACAAGCGTGACCCAATCCACGTCGCTTTTGGGTGCGAACTGGATTTGCCAAGGCGCAGCTGCCGCAGCAAGCCACGACGTCAAGAGGGCGATTCCGAGCATCAAAATTGCGACGTGTTTGATGCGGTTAAACGGAGAGAGATATAGTGCCATGACATGTTGAATTGTGTTTAACTCGGAAATAAATTCAAATCAATTGCTTCAGCCAGCTTCCTAAAGACCGACAGCATTTCAAAAGGAAACATGGCGTGGTTCGGCAGTTTTTCGGCGTTCAATATGTCTTGGCGGGCTTGCCGGGGCATTTCTCGCTGTCGTGACAGACGCGGTAAGACGTCAGAAAGGTCCCGACGAAGGGTGTTACGAATTAAAAAATGCCCAGGCTTGATTTCATTGGGAGGAATGGGGGTTGGTTTATTTTTTGGTTTTTTCCAGATTGGCCCAGGCCCAGTTCATTTGCGTTGGGACCAGTTCCCGCAAAAGGGCTGTTTCTTGTGGCGCGTGCAGGAGCGCCAAAGCCCTGAGCAATCCGGCCGCATCCGCGAGCAGGCTCATGGTCCAAGTCAGCCGCAGACTGTTTAAAAACATCTGGTTGAGTCCGAGGATGTTTTTTCATACGCCTGGCTGGGCTCAGCCCAGGAACGCGTTTGGTTGAGCAATCGTCGAGCGACGATGGTGTTCAAAGGCAGCAACCCCAGGGCCACCGTCCGGCCACCCGCCGGCAGAAAAGCTAAGAGCTGCTGGACCAGGTGTTCATTGATCCGGCGCAGTGCGGCCACCCCGGCTTGCGCGCGAAACTCACTGAGCATCCGCACATCCGGCGTGCGCTGCCGATGCTTGAGCCGGCAAAATGGCGCCACGCTGGCTGCTCTGGCAACAGCCGCACCACGGCATTGAAACGGTGCGCCGGATTCAATACGACGAGCAAATGAACCCGCCAAAGCTGGGCGGCACTGAAATAGTTGCGCCGGCCCTGCCGCCGGTTGCCCGGCAGCAAATGGTTTATGAACGCATCGGGAACGTGGCGCGAAAGCACGGCCAGAAGCTTGGCGGTGCCAGTGGCGGGAAGGGATGTTTGCACACAAGAGAACTAACGGAAAACATCCTGCCTGTCGCCACTCCAATCAATTTAACTGTTTTTAGTGCTTAATGACTCGGGCGCTAAACCTTACGAGAAATATCGTAACACCCTCAGACGGGGCGCTGCATTTGGGGCAGAACTTCCGTTCGGGCACCTCGTGGGCGGTTTGAAAGTTGGTGATGTCCTCGATCTCGGCGGGGGTGATGTTGCGGAGAATGTGTTTGGACAGGAGTTCGGTGTAAGTTCGTAGGATACGAGGGCGCTCATACTTCTGGAGATGATGCAGGCAAGCCAACTTGGCAACAAGCGGGAACGCGGAATTCAATCCAGTGACGGCGGTTTCTTGTATGTCTGGACCAACGGCGGCGGCGGCATCTTTGTTTCCAACGCCAGCTATTCGGTCGGGTCTTTTCCCTATCAGGTCATCGCGGCGGATGTGAACAACGATGGACGGCCCGATTTGATCACGGCCAACAATT
>CAJAQO010000275.1 GCA_903944085.1 uncultured Verrucomicrobia subdivision 3 bacterium | reverse complement strand
TTCAAATCCCTTCGCTCGCTCCATTTCTTTCAACGACTTACGTCGATGACCCCCGGCTGGCAACAGTTTGGCAACAAACTTTAGCCGCCAGCCGTTATCGCCGCCTTCCGTCCCCATCAGTTTTTCTTCGACGCGCGTCCGTGCTCTTTCGCGCGGGCTTGACTTCATTTTCAGCAAGGAAAATGAGGGCCGCTGCTTGAATCTCAAAAATAAAGCCTTCAAATTAAAGGTGGCTGATACTGAAAAGAAGAGCCAGTTGGTCGATGAAGTCACCGTCGGTTCGGTGACGATCCCGATTTTTTATTCCCCTAACCGCACCAAGATCCCGGGTAAATCCCCGGTCGTTGGAGTCGCAGACGCGGAGCCCGCGGCTGATGAGTTCAAGACCTACGATTCCTACATCCTCGTTTTCTACGAAGGCAGCCAGCGCAAGACACCTCGTCGCAGCACGCTCGAAAAGGCCAAAACATTCGCGAAGGAACCCGGGCACCCATCTCGCGTCCCATGGCTGACGAGTGGCTCTCTATTTAAGCAGGCGCTGCGTCCGAATGTTAGGTTCGCACCACGTCAAAAAAATACCGATTCTTTTCTGCCGAAATGTCGTACCCCACATTTAGTAAGACATATAATTTATTTGAGAGGCACAAAGCCGCTTCTCGGAAAGATTATGAATATTATTCAAAACAATGAAACCGTCCCGGTGGAGGAATGCCCGTTAACCGGCAAGCGCGCCCTGGCGGCGTATTACCGGGTTTGCCTTCGTACAATCGAAAAGTGGTTCTACCGCGGCATCATCAGCGGCCAAATGAATCGCAACAAACTCGAGTTCGACGTGGCCGACTGCGATCGCCGTTTGCTGGCCTACAAACCCAAAACTAAGAAACAAATTAACTGAACAATTTAATGCCAACGCGTGTGGCCGGACAGCGGCCACTGCACCAAACAAGAATTATTATGGAAACCACGAACAAAACGACGGAATCAAAGAAGAATTGGCTGACGAAACCGCTTCTCGCGAAACACTACCAAGTCAGTCTGCGCACAATTTCAAAGTGGATGATGTTAGACATCCTGGTTTATGTAAAAGTCGGGCGAGTGGTCCGCTTCGATACGGCAGCCTGCGATGCCGCGCTTAAGCTGTACAGCGTGATGTAAGGCGCAATAAACGTCTGCGCTTGGCGCCCTTCCGCGCGCCACATCACGCGGCGTGCCCGCACCACAGCCCTCCGTCACGAAATATTTCAAAGGACATGCTTACCTCACGCTTTGTTATTGGTTTTTCATTTTGCCTGCGATTCCTCTGCCAGGACATTCAGGACAAAACGGTTGCCGTAGTTCCTGGAAGACGTGGAAATCATCGCGTACTGGACGAGGAGCCCGATTAAATATCCAAGTTGCAGTGACCATGGTGTTGTTGACCAGATTGCCCCAAGCGGGAACACAACGGCGAAAACCACTGATATAGCCGCCATATCCCTGCTGAGCAGGTACAGCCGATGAGAATCCGTGACGACAGCCGATTTTGCCTGTCTTTTGTAAATTTGAAACCACGCCACGTTTTGTTCCTTCGCTGATCGGGGAAACCCTCCCAGTTTTTCCTTCAGCCGCTTGATGTCGATGCGCGGATCGGCGTGGACCAATTCAGAAAAGACGCGACAGCCTGGCAACGGGTCTTTCCACCGCCAGAAAACGAGCCTCGCCTTGGCTTGGTCACCCAGTATGCCGTTTAGTATAATGGTGAGGATCGGCATACAGGCGGCGATCATGCCGTCTTTTGCGGCGATACGGTGCCACATGCCGTTCATCGAACTGTAATCCAGCTTGGCTGCAATCATTATCGCAAAGAAGACAACCCAATTGGCGGCAATGAAACTCCAAAGTAAAGGGCGTTTTTGGTTTTCAGGGTCGTTGTTGGCTGTGGCATCGTGCTTTGTTCCTAAGATGTGGTGACCAGGGTAAAATCATTGCCGTCGCCGATGATCATCATGATTGCCGGCAGGGAATCAATGTTCATGTGTTCGACCAGCCAACTGTATGCCTTGCGGTCATCAGCACTGGGCATAGTGGATGCCCCCCGGGGATGCGAATGCCATTCCCCAACGTATGTCAGCTGGCCAAGTGTTTGCGTCTGGACCCTTTTGACATTTTCCTGAAGGCCCTGGCAGCCACGAATGTAGGACGTCGGCCATTCCTTGCTGTCCGGGGACGACGGGAGTAAATAGACAATCGAGCATACACGGCGTGCCGTGTCGAACGAACCTATAAGCACGCCGCCGGTTTTGTTGGTATGGCTAACTATTGTCAAGTAAGCAATAAGTCTGCTTTCCGAAAACCTTCATTTTCCGGTTGGCTTCACCGCGGACTATTCTGAGTCAGCAGCAGGGACGCCATGACTGCGGTTTCAATGCTGAGATGCGTGAGTCCACTCGCGGCGTTGACACGCTGCGAAGTTATCAACAGGTCACGGTCCGAGGCGGCGCCTATCTCCGTCTAGGCTCGAGGATCAGCCGCACGGCTGCCTGCTAACGAAAAACGAGCGTAACGCCTGACCGGGTCCCTGCCGCTGATTCAGAATAGGTTCGTGGGCGCTGTCATCTTTTTCTTGCTATAAGTGGTTTTTGTTTTTCGGGACGGCCATGAAACTTTTCAACTGATCGCCGCCTTGGGTTTGACTTGGCGCGCGATTGCCCAGACAAAACCCGTGAGTTCGCGGGCCACGGCGGTGACCGCCACTTGGGACTTCTTCTTGCCCACGCGCGTCAGATGCGTGTAGCGGTGATGTAATCGCCGTTGGGCTTCCCAGGCAATGTCCGTGATGGCTTTGGGCAGACCTTCCTGCCGCTTTTGCAAGTGCGGACTCAGGCGGGCGGGCGCGCGGTATTGCCAGGCCGCTTCCACCAGGGCGCGGCGGGCGGGACCGTTGCCCATCTTAGTGATGCCGCCTTGCTGCCGATCGTTGCCCGTCGTGTGTTCGCTGGGCACCAGTCCGAGATAACCCATCAACTGGCCGGGATGTTCGAAGCGGTTGAAATCGCCCAGTTCGGCCACCAGCGTGGCGGCATGGAGCAACGCCATGCCGCGCAGACTCATCAACGCCCGCACCGCCGGTGCCCAACGCCAGCCCGGCACGGCCCGTTCAATCTCCTGGTCATAGCGTTCCAGCCGCGCGGTGGCTTCGGTGATGACGTCGAGCATTTCCTGAAAGACGATTTGCTGGACCGGAAAAGGCATTTTGATTTTGGCGAGATAACGCAGGTGGGCGGGCGACCAACTGGACTGGCCGCCGTAACGCAGGTTCTGCCGCAGCAGATACATCTTGAGCTGCTGCCGGGCGCGATGTTGTTGCTTGCCTACTTGAAAACGGGCCCGAATCAAGTCCCGCATCGCCTCATCCACCGGCTCGGGCACATAAATCCCCGTCAACTGAACAATGACGATTATAATTGTCCGGTAGTGCCAATTAAAAACGACCAGTGAGCCGGTAGTATTGCGCAGCAGTTTGGCGGGCTGGCCTTGGGGCCAGTTTGGTTCCAGACGGCTGCGAGATGATTACCAAACAACAATACCAACGGCTCATGAAACAATATCAAAAGACGGGGAAGATCGCGGTCAGCGCACTGAAGGCGGACATGGCGCGACACACGGCGGGCAAATACCTTGCGGCTGGGCAGTGTCCTGGGGAACTGCAAGCCCAGCACACATGGCGCACGCGCCCGGATCCATTGGCAAAGATTTGGGCCGAGGCGACCCAGCTGTTGCAGGCGGCGCCGGAGTTGGCGGCCAAGACGCTCTACGAGTATTTTTTGGCACGTCCCGAAAGCGGTTTGGGTGAAAGTCATCTGCGCACTTTTTATCGGCGGGTGCGGCAGTGGCGGGCGACACAGGGGCCGGAGCGGGAGGTGTTTTTTGCGCAGGCGCACAAGCCTGGCGAACTGCGGCAATTGGATTGGACCTATGCCCGAGAACTGGCGGTGACGATTCAGGGCGAGCTCCTCGATCATCTGTTCTGTCATTGTGTCCTGCCGTATTCAGACTGGCAGTGGGCGACGCGTTGCCTCTCGGAGTCGTTCTTGAGTTTGGTGAGTGGGCTGCAAGCCGCCTTGGGGCAACTGGGCAAGTGTCCGCCGCAGTTGGGCACGGATAACACGAGCGCGGCCACGCATGAGCTGGCCGAGTTGCCGGGGCGGCCGCGGGGCTACAATGCCGATTATTTGGAACTGTGCACGCACTACGATATGACGCCCTTGACGATCCATGTGGGTTGCCCGCACGAGCATGGCGATGTGGAGTCGCAGAACCGGCATTTGAAGCGACGCCTGCAGCAACACCTGCGGCTGCGTGGCCGCCGGGAGTTTGCCTCGCTCCAAGCCTATGATGGGTTTGTGCAGGGCGTGGTGCGGGCCGCCAATGCCAAACGACAAAAGCGTTTGGCCGAGGAGCTGGCCTGCATGCGGCCACTGCCCACCGGCCGACTGGCCGAATATCGCGAATACCAGCCGGTGGTCAGTTCGCAGAGTCTGATCCGGGTGAAGAAGCATGGCTATTCGGTGCCCTCCCGTTTGATCGGCCACACGCTGCGGGTTGAACTCTACGAGGCGGAACTCAAGGTGTATCTGGGCCGTGAGTTCCTGTTCGGTCTGCCCCGGTTGCGCGGGGACCGGGGCGCGCTGGTGGCTTTTCGCCATGTGATCGCGCCACTGTTGCGCAAGCCCGGCGCGTTTATCAACTATCGGCACCGGGAGGCGCTTTATCCCAGTGTGGTCTTTCGGACGGCGTATGACCGGCTGGTGGCCGATCACGGCGAACGGCCAGGCGTCATCGAATATCTGCACGTGCTCCAGCTGGCCAGCCAAACATCGGTGGAAAAAGTCGGGCCCGTGTTGCAAGTGCAACTGGCCCGGCCCGGGAAGTGGCGCGCCAGCCAGCTGCGCGATCAGGTCGCGCCGGTCACCCGTCCCGTCATCGAGCTGGCCAGCCTGACGCCCAGTCTCAACGCTTACGATACGTTGTTGGAAGGCGAGGTGGCGTATGTCCGCTGAACCACTGGCAATGTTGTTTCGCGAGTTTTGTTTGCCGACCATGGCGGCGCGCTGTGCCGAGATGATGCAGAGTGCCGAGGCCCAAAACTGGGGCTATCAAAAACTATTGCGGCAGTTATGCGAAGCCGAAGCGGCCGACCGCCGGGAGCGCAAACGGGAACGGCTGTTGCGCGAATCAAAACTGCCCGCGGGCAAAACCCGCGGCAACCTGGAAGAAGGGCAATTGCCGGCCAAGGTGCGCCGCCAGTTGCCCACGTTGCTGGAAGGCGGGTTCTTGGAACGGGCGGAAAACGTGCTCGTGTTTGGTTTGCCGGGCCGGGGGAAGTCGCACTTTTTATGTGCGCTGGGACGAGAACTGATCCTGCGACATGGCCGCACGGTTTACTTCACGCCGACCTTCAAGCTGGTGCAGCAACTCTTGACGGCCAAGCGAGACCTGCGGCTGGATGCCTTGCTCAAAAAGCTGGACCGCTTTGACGCCATCATAATGGATTAATGTTGAGTGCCCAATAATGTGGAGTTGAGCGCCATTCCGCCACGCCCGTCAGTGTCGTCATGGTTTTCAACTCAACATTATTGACGCTGCTTTCTTGTTTTCCGATTACTGGCTGGCATGAAAGCAATACC
>CAJAQO010000274.1 GCA_903944085.1 uncultured Verrucomicrobia subdivision 3 bacterium | reverse complement strand
CGTTGGCTCCGCTTCGCTCAAAATTTGCAAAATTTATTTTGACACGAAAAGCGGAAAGGTGTTTAACATCACCTTATGAGCAATCACATTCCGCACTTCCCCATTGCCATCCTCACGCACAACGGCAAGCTGATTACCGATGCCGCTGTGGCCAATGCCGCCGTCGCCAACCGACTCCCGGCCAACTACGTCACCGACGCCATCGCCGCGCTCGCCAAAGTCAAAGCCGATGTTGGCAGCCAGAAAACCGCCCACGGCGAACTCGGCAACCTCACGCCGCTCCAGCACACTAATCTGGACACGCTTCAATACTGGATGCAGCAGGCGCGCGAAACCGCCAAGCTCGCCTTTCCCGGCCAGTCCGTGAAACTGCATCAGGAATTTCAAGTGGGCAACAACATCCCGCACGACCTCGGCTCCGTGCTGGGCCGAGCCGACATCATTCTCGCCTCGGTGCAAAACGCCAACAACCTGCCCACGCTCAAGCTCAAGGCGTGGACGGATGCGGAGACGGCGTCGTTTGTGGCTGCGCGCGGCAATTTCGGCACCGTGGAGCAGGCGCAGGCGCAGGACAAAGGCGGCGCGAAAGTTTCCACCACCGTGAAGAATCAGGACGCCGCCGATTTATACGAACGGCTGCTGACCATCCAACACGCCGCCAATCTGCAATGGCCGGTGACCGACCCCGCCAACGCCGGCTTCCGCGATCAGTTCCGTTTGAACACCTTCCCGCCCGCCGGCGGCAATGGCTCCACGCCGACTCCGCCGGCTACGACGCCGAAGCCGTGAGCCACGGCAGGCAAATAAAAATCAAATTGAACAAGCCAAGTGGCCTTCGGAAACGGAGGCCGTTTTTTTATGCGCTGAAGGCGCTGTGGAATTCGTGCCAATTCGTGAAATTCGTGTCAGGTCTTCGCTTTGTGTTTTTGTCGTTCAATTCTTCATGGGGTGTTCACCCCATATCGCACTCGCCATCAGCCGGGTATGCTTTGACCGTGATGTCTAAAAAGACATTAAACCGAAACATTACTTATGAATACGAATACAAAAGCACAGCGGACAGTTGAGCAGGGCAAGTCCCGGTTTGCAAAACTCATTTTCAATTCAGCATCTGCCGCTTTGGGTTTGGCTTTGGTGGCGTTGGGATTTCTCGTTCCAAGTGCAAGCGCGGCCACGGCTGTGTCCGCAACGGATCAGGAATTTATGCAGGCGGCGGCCCAGGGCGGCATGACCGAGGTGAAACTGGGCGAACTGGCGGCCCAAAACGGGCTGCGCGCCGACGTGAAGGAATTCGGCCAGATGATGGTGAAGGATCATTCAGCCATCAATGATGACCTGAAAGCACTGGCCGCAAAAGAGGGTGTGACGCTCCCCGACAGCCTCGATGCCAAACATCAAGGGATGGTGGATAAATTGGCCGCCTTGACTGGCTCGGCATTCGACGATGCCTATGTCGCCGCCATGATCAAAGGCCACAAAAAGGATGCCAAGGCGTTCAAAGCTGAATTTGCCGCAACGCAGGACGCGGATATCAAAAGCTTTCTGGATAAATCCATTCCGGTGGTGGAGTCGCATTTGCAGCACGTCATGGCCATGAAGAAATAGTGGTCTGTGGCAGGATCGCGCCCTTGCCTGCGAACGCCACGCTGGCGGGGCGGAAAAAGCGAAAACACGCTGGCGGCAACAAAAACTAAATAACGAACTTATGAAATCAATGATTACGCTGTCAGCTATCACCGTTGTGGCCGCCTTTGCGCTGGTGGGTTGTAACCAAAACAATCCCGGCAGTTCAACCGACACCTCGGCTACCAACTCAAATATGAGCGGTGCCAGCAGCCCGATCGGCGGATCTACCAATATGTCGGCCATCAACAGCGTGCCCGTGTTAAATACAAACACGCCGGCGACGAATAGTCTGCCGGATACGAATACCAATTTACCGGCCAGCACCAATCAATAGTTGATGGTCTGGCATTTTGGCTTGCCAATTCGCGTGATTGATGTGGAAGTGTTAGTAACTAAGCAACAACTAAAGCCCTGCCGGCAGCAATAGGTTTGCGTTTCACACCATGGAGAAGCCAAAATTATGAACTCCCATACAATCGTCACTCATGGCGGTGCGGCTGATGCCGAAACTACGGCACAACCAGTTGTCACAAAGAACGGCAAAACCACGCGGACTTCCGAAAATGCGGCTGTGAAGGTCAAGCTGGCCATCCAGCCGATTTCTGAACGGTTTCCCGCGTTGGAGGAACAGGAAGTAATACTAACATTTTTCGCTCCGCTCGCCGGGGAAGTGAAGGCCGCCGGTAATTTCAATGGCTGGCGTCCGGATGCCACGCCGCTGAAAAACACCGGTGCCGGCGAATGGGTTGTCCGCTTGATGCTGAGGTCCGGCCAGTATGAATATCTTTTTGTCGTGGATGGCCGATGGACTGAAGATCCTCAAGCTGTTCAACGGATGGCCAATCCTCATGGCGGCTTCAACTCGGTTCTCACGGTGCCCTTGTCAGTCAGGACGTCCATTTTGTGAATATCAAGGCCATCCTCCCGCTGCTCGCGGGAATGTTTTTGGCAGCCTGTTTTCTGACAGGGTGTCAATCGCCAAAGGCCGTGCCAATGGTTCAAAGCGGCGCTTCAGTGCGGAACAATTGTTACAGCCTGCTCCATCAACTCCTGGAGGAGCAAAAAGATGTCAGCCTGTTGCGATTCATCAAATCCGAACATTCCGATGTTAAAACTTTGGTGAAACGGATTGCCACCACTTCCGGCACGGGAGCCAAGCTGCTGGAGGAATTTGCGAAGGATGATCCGTCAATCCGCCTGGACGATCTGCGGCTGCCGCCGGGCGAGTTGGCCACGCGCGATGCGATAGCGTCCACGAAGGAAAAGGAATTATTGAGTCGGAGCGGAGATGAATTTGAGCTGACTTTGCTCCTGACTCAAACCGAGGCGTTGAGCTATGCGTGGCATTTGGCGAAAGTCGCCGGGGAAAATGAGCCGCAGCCCGAACGCGCCCATGCGCTGGCAGGCATCGGCCAGGATATGCAGAATCTATATCAGGAAGTCTTCCTGCTCTTGCTCTCGAAAACAAATTCATCGGTGACGAACTCGATCAAGGCGCAGTCGCATGACTGAAACGCGTTCGTGAAAGCCTCTGAACTCATATACATATTCTGCGTGTCTGGTGCCCGGTGAATGCATCGTAAAACCTGCGCTTGACCGATGAAGCCAAAACCAACAGCTTCGCCGAAGGCGTCTATCGAAATAGACAATTTGCCAACGGAGGAATGCGGGTTAATATACCAAGTTATTTTACGTTATATGGCAAAACATTGGCTGATTGGCACCTTTTGCTTTTCGATGCTGCTGCTGCCGGTCGTGGGCTGCAAAAAAAAGCCTTCGCCGCCACTGCCGCCGGAGGTTCAGGTTGTCACCCTTGCACCGACGAACGTTCCAATTTTTGAGGAATGGATCGGCACGCTGGATGGTTTTGTGAACGCGCAAATTCGCGCACAGGTATCTGGTTATCTGCTCACGCAAAACTACGCCGAAGGCAGTGCGGTGAAAAAGGGCGATGTGCTGTTTCAAATTGATCCGCGTCCGTTTCAGGCGGCGCTCGATCAAGCCGATGCCAAGCTGACGCAGGACCAGGCGCAAGCGGGCAAAACGGCGTTGGACGTGAAACGCTACACGCCGCTGGCGAAGGAACAGGCGATCAGCGAGGAGGAATTGGACAACGCCGTGCAGGCGAACCTGGCAGCGGAGGCGCAGGTCAAGGCGGACGAAGCCGCCGTGGAAAACGCGCAGTTGAATCTGGGGTTCACCAAAATCATGTCGCCGATTGACGGCCTCGCGGGCATTGCGCTGGCGCAGATTGGCGACCTGCTATCGCCGTCGTCCGGTTTGCTCACCACGGTTTCGACGCTTAACCCGATCAAGGTTAATTTTCAAATCAGCGAACAATCGCATCTTAACTTTTGGCGGCAACACGCGGCGGGCAGCGGTGCCGAAACCAATCTCGAATTGCAGCTGATCTTTTCCGACGGCTCGGTTTACGCGCAAAAAGGAAAATTTCTCTTCGCCGACCGGCAAATCAATCCGAACACCGGCACGCTGCAAATCGTCGGGCTTTTTTCCAACGCGAATTTAGTTTTGCGTCCCGGCCAATACGGCCGCGTCCGCGCGCAAACGCACACCATCACCAACGCGCTGCTCGTGCCGCAGCGCGCGGTGGTCCAACTTCAAGGTTCCTATCAGGTCACCATCGTGGGCGAGACCAACACGGCGCACCTCCAACCCGTCACCGTCGGCGAGCAGGTCGGCCCGGACTGGATCATTGAAAGCGGCCTCAGACCGGGTGACCGCGTCGTGGTGGAGGGAACACAAAAGGCGAAGGAAGACGCGGTCGTAAATCCAATTCCGTTTGGGACGGAAACCAATCAGATCGGTCAAGCCGGAATGCCGACAAATGCCGCCGCGCAAACCAACCAGACGAAATGATAATATTTTTCCCGACGCGCCTGCGATTCATTCATGTATAGATTTTTCATCAACCGCCCGATTGTCGCGATGGTCATCGCCATTTTGATGGTGATCATCGGGCTGGTTTCGATGGTGAGCCTGCCGGTCGCGCAATTTCCCAACATCGTTCCGCCGGAAATCCGCATCCAGACCACGTTCCTCGGCGGCGACGCGCTCACGCTGGCGCAGTCCGTTGCGACGCCGATCGAGGAACAGATGAGCGGCGTGGACAACATGAATTACATGTATTCCGTCAGCGCGAACAATGGCGTGATGCGCATGGGTATAAATTTCAATGTCAAGACCGACCCGAACGTTGACCAGGTGCTCGCGCAACTCCGCGAAAACCAGGCCGCGTCGCAACTGCCGGCGTCCGTCCAACAATATGGCGTCACTCTTTTGAAATCGCCGTCGAGTCCGATGATGTTGATCGCCATCACGTCGCCGAATGGCACTCACGACGCGACGTTCCTCGCGAATTTCGCCTATATCAATCTCGTGGACCAGATCACGCAGTTGAAGGGCATTTCCAACATCAATGTTTTCGGCGCCGGCCAATACGCGATGCGCTTTTGGGTCAAGCCCGACCAGCTCGCAAAACTGAACCTCACCGTCAATGACATCATCACCGCCATCAATGCGCAGAACACCCCGAATCCCGCCGGGTTGGTGGGCGGACCGCCGACGCCGCACGGGCAGGAATTCACCTATGCCATCACCGCGCAGGGCCGGCTCGTTTCCGAAAAAGAATTTGGCGACATCATCATCCGCGAAAATCCGGACGGCTCGATCGTGCGGTTGAAAGACGTCGCGCGCGTGGAACTCGGCGCACAGCTTTACAACATCGTCGGCAAATTGAACGGCAAACCGGCGGCGGTCCTGGCGATTTATCAACTGCCCGACTCCAATGCGCTCGACGACCAGAAGGCGGTGCTCAAACTCATGGCGAAACTCAAGCAGAGTTTTCCCGCCGACCTGGACTACGTCGTTTCGCTCGACACCACGCTCGCCGTTTCCGAGGGCATGCACGACATCATGCGCACCCTGGTCATCGCGCTGGTTCTTGTCATCATCGTCGTTTTCATTTTTCTGCAGGGCTGGCGTGCCTCGCTCATTCCGCTGTGCGCGGTTCCGGTGGCGCTGATCGGGACTTTTGCATTTTTTCCGATCTTTGGTTTTACGCTGAACACACTTTCGCTTTTGGGCCTGGTGCTGGCGATTGGGCTGGTGGTGGACGACGCCATTGTCGTGGTCGAGGCAACCGAACGGCACATTGATGACGGAATGAAGCCCAAAGACGCCGCGCTCAAGGCGATGGAAGAAGTCGCCGGTCCGGTCGTTTCGCTCGCGCTCATTCTGGCGGCGGTATTTGTTCCGACCATTTTCATCGCGGGCATCACCGGGCGGCTTTACCAGCAATTCGCGCTGACGATTGTCATTTCCGTCATGCTGTCGGCGTTCAACGCGCTGTCGCTGAGTCCCGCGCTCGCGGCGATGTTGTTGAAGCCAAAGGAAAAAAATAAATCGCGCGGGCCGCTTGGCAAATTTTACGACTGGTTCAATCGCGTGTTTGACCGGGCGCGCGACGGTTACATCAAAGTCGCCGGCACGCTGATCCGCAAAAGCGCTTTCACCATCATCATGCTCGCGGTGATTCTAACCGTCGCGCTTTTGCTTGGCGCGCGTTTGCCCGGCGCATTTCTGCCGGTGGAAGACCAGGGCTACGCCTATGTCGTAGCGCAACTGCCCTACGCCGCGTCGCTCGAACGCACCGATGCCGTCGCCAAGAAGATCGAGGCGATTATACAAAGCACACCGGGCGTCAAATATTGCACGACCGTCGAAGGTTTCAGTCTGTTGAGCCAGGTGCAGGCCACTTACAACGCCTTCTTTTTCGTGACGCTCAAACCATGGAGCCAACGGACAAAATCCGAGGAACAGATCACGGCAATCAACAAGCACCTCAACAGCGAACTGGCCAAACTGCCCGAAGCGACGGCGTCCGCTTTTTCGCCACCGTCCATTCCCGGCGTCGGCACGTCCGGCGGTTTCACCATGATGCTGGAAGACCGCTCCGGCAGCCAGGACCCTTCATTTCTGACGAAAAATCTGGACGCGTTCATGGCCGCCGCGCGCAAACGCCCCGAACTCGCCGGCATCATGACGACGTATCTGCCGAACGTGCCGCAGGTGTTCGTCAAAGTGGACCGCGACAAGGTTTTGAAACAGGGCATTGCGATCGGCGATGTTTACAACACGCTGCAAACCTTCATGGGCGGTTATTTTGTGAATTATTTCAACCGGTTTGGGCGACAATGGCAGGTTTATCTGGAAGCCGAGGCCCAGTATCGCACCCATGCCGAAAATCTTTTGGGGTTTTATGTGCGCAACAATCAGGGACAAGCCGTTCCGCTCTCGGCGTTCACGGAAATCCAGCATCGCACCGGACCCGAATTCGTCATGCACTACAACGAATATACCTGCGCGCAGATCAACGGCGCGGCGGCACCCGGTTACAGTGACGGCCAGGCCACAAAAGCGCTTGAGGAAGTTTTCGCCCAAACTATGCCGCCGGGGATCGGCCACGATTATTTCGGCATGTCATTCCAGGAACAGCAGGCGGCCGAAGGCGTTTCGCCCGTGCTCATTTTCAGCCTCTCGGTCCTGTGCGTTTTTCTGATTCTCGCCGCGCAATTTGAAAGCTGGTCGCTGCCGATGAGTGTGCTGCTCGGCACGCCCACGGCCATTTTGGGCGCGTTCCTCGCGCTGACATTGCGCGGCTTTCAAAACAATGTTTATGTGCAAATCGGTTTGATCATGCTCATCGGCCTCGCCGCCAAAAACGCCATCCTCATCATTTCCTTCGCCAAAATAGAATACGAAAAAGGCAAACCAATTGCCGAGGCCGCCATGACCGGTGCGCGCATCCGGCTGCGGCCGATTTTGATGACGTCGTTTGCGTTCATTCTCGGCTGCCTGCCGCTCTGGCTCGCGTCCGGTTCCGGCGGCATGTCGCGCCAGACGCTGGGCACGGTGGTCATCGGCGGCATGTTGGGCGCGACGCTGGTGGATATTTTTATCGTGCCGGTCACGTTTTCCGTCGTCGAAAAAGTCGCGGCGCGTTTCAGTAAAAAAACCCGTGAAGAACACGCGCCGCAACCGCCGGAGCCGAACGGATGAACAAATTAGTCCAAAGCCTCATGTCCAAAGTCCAAAGTCTGCTCAATGCGCGGACCTTTGGACATTGGACTTTGGGCATTGGACTTTTGACTTTCATTGGTTGTGCAGTCGGACCCAATTACAAACGTCCGCCTGTCAATGCGCCGGCAGCGTTTCGCGGCGAAACCGACATTTCCACAAACTCGTTTGCCAGTCTTCCTTGGTGGCAGGTGTTTCATGACGACGCGCTGGAAAGCCTGATTTGCATCGCGCTGACGAACAATTACGATTTGCGGATCGCCGTCACGCGCGTCGAACAGGCGCGCGCCCTCGCCGCGCAGGCGCGCGCGGGATTTTTCCCGCAGCTTAACTATGCCGTCACCGCGGGCGGAGGGAAAAATATCGCCAACAATGGACCGTCGCCGACTGGAACGAGCGGCAGCGTGTTTGCCGCCGACGCAAACGCCTCGTGGGAAATTGATTTGTGGGGCCGCATCCGCCGGCTGAACGAATCCGCCCGCGCGCAATTTTTGGCGAGCGAAGAAGCCCGGCGCGACGTGACGATTTCGCTCATCGCCCAAATCGCGCAGGATTATTTTCAATTGCTGGCGCTGGACAATCAGCTTGAGATTGCGCGTCAAAGCACCAATTCCTTCGGCCGGAGCCTGAAGATTTTCAACCAGCGATTGCAAGGCGGCGTCGCGTCAAAATTGGAAACGTCGTCTGCCGAAGCGCTGATGGATTCCGCCGCCGCGACGATTCCCGGACTCGAACAGCAAATCGCCTTGCAGGAAAATCAGTTGAGCGTTTTGCTCGGCCAAAACCCCGGAGCCATCGTGCGCGGCAGTCTTTCACTCGACAACGAAACGCCGCCGGAAATCCCCGCCGGCCTGCCATCCGCGCTGCTGGAACGGCGTCCCGACATTCGCGAAGCCGAGCAGCAATTGCGTTCCGCCAACGCGCAAGTCGGCGCGGCGAAAGCCGATTTTTTCCCGCAGCTCAACCTCACGGCATTGTTCGGCGGCGTCAGTCCCGAACTGGCGGCGTTCACTTCCGGCGGCGCGATTGCCTGGGGCATTGCCGCCGGTTTGACCGGCCCGATTTTCCACGGCGGCCAGCTTCGCGCGCAATATGCCCAAGCCCGCGCCGCGCGCGAACAATTTGCCCTGCAATACCAGGCCGCCGTGCTGAATGCGTTTCTTGAAATTTCTGATTCGCTGATTTCGCGTGAAAAATCAGCCGCCGCCCGCGTGCTTGAAAGTCATGCGGTGACCGCTTATCAGGCAGCCGTGAAAATTGCGATGGAGCGCTATCGCCTGGGCAACGCAGATTACTACGAAGTTTTGCAGGAGCAGCAATTGC
Source organism: uncultured Verrucomicrobia subdivision 3 bacterium (assembly GCA_903944085.1). GTDB lineage: Bacteria > Verrucomicrobiota > Verrucomicrobiia > Limisphaerales > UBA11358 > UBA11358. The sequence continues at coordinate 29,900 of CAJAQO010000274.1, read as the reverse complement.
TTTTCCCGGCGGAAAATTCACTGGTGCAGTTTCAACTCAACCAACTGCTCGCCGTCGTGCAACTTTACCGCGCGCTGGGCGGCGGCTGGGAAATGCCAACCGCTCATCGAACCAGCCCGTGATGGTGCCCCAATCTGTTTGCAGCTGAATATTCAAAAAGTGGCGAAGGTGGCTATGGTGGCGGAAATTACAAGGCAACCCGTGCGCGCCAGGCTTTGCCGATAAGCGTCCATTACTTGACGATGAACGAATAAATGTTGGTTCGTCCTGCTTCCTGAAAAGTGACCTTCACCGATTTGCCACTGGATTCATTCAGCCGTTTCATAAAGGCAGAATAATCTCCCGCAGCAGCATCTGAAACTTGGACGATGCGTTGATGCGAACTGGTCAACGTGGCGGACTGGATCGGAGAGGCGATGGTCGCCAGTTGCTCCCAAGTCATCAGCGGCTTGGAAATACTGAGCCGGCTGAATTGTTGCGCGGGAATGGCGAAGCTGACGTTTTGCGCGTCGGCCTTCGTCCAGGCGGCAACGGCGATGACTTCACCGCGTTGGTTAAGAATCGGGCTGCCACTATTTCCCGGCGAGATGGGGCAAGACAGTTGATATTGCAAAAACCCGTCCATGCTCCGAATCTGGCTGATCAATCCATCGCTGATGCTAAAATCATAGCCTTTTGGTGCGCCGATGACATAAGCCCGGGCGGCCACGGGTTGCATTTCACGACCTAGGGTCGCCCGTCGATGGGGCATTAGTTTTTCCAACTTCAGCAGCGCCAGATCATGCCCGCTGTCATGGTCAAAGCACCCGGCCACTTTTACACGCTGTCCATCAGCGAAGACAGCCCAAACCGAACGTGCATCGGCGACGACATGCCAGGTCGTCACCGCCGCGTTGTCTGCCAGTGCGAGCACGGCGCTGCCAACGAATCGTTCCCCTTTTTGGTTTTCGACTTCCAACGTCATCACCGAGGGCAAAACCTTCTGGTATAACTTTTCGGGCGTTAAGGCCGCCCGCAATCCAATCGGAACGACCACGAAGGTCAAACCTAAGACCAGCCCGAAAGCCCGCTGTAAATTTACGTTCATCGCTTCCTTACGACCGTTGCCGGCGGGACTTGAATTTTAATTCGCGAAAACGGCCCAAGGCCGGTTTGGCGCGGTGCATATTTCGTTTGGAGTTCATCGGCGTGTTTATCATTACGTCTTAAATGAAATGACCGCGACTGGGAAGTTCCTAGCGGTTGCTGCGTGAGCCGCTTTTCGATTTTGAAGCAACGCCGGAGCCGGGGAATACATGGGCCATGAGCAGTTTTAAAAATGTCAGCCCAAGCCGGCCGACGACAGAGCCGATTAGCGGCATTAATTGTTCCAGTCGGGTAACACCCCATAGCCCTCCATTGTTGCACCGCCTAATGTGAAAGCTATGACAAGGGAAACACCCTTTGCTTTAAACAAAAACGAAAACATGAAACAAAAACTTAAAATGATTACGAATGTGTCGGCGGTATCGCTTCTGGCGTTAGCCGCGCTGGGGCAGGAATCGCTCACGCAGCCAATCGGCCAAACCAATTACATCCAGCAAAGCTTGATCCAAACCAGCTCAGAACGATTGAGCGGTGCGGCCAAAGCCAGCGACGTCATCGGGATGACGGTGAATAACTATCAGGATGAAAAACTCGGCAAAGTGTCCGATCTCGCGGTGGATGTGGAATCCGGCCGCATCGTTCAGGTGATTATTTCCAGCGGCGGATTTCTAGGCATGGGCACCACGCTCACGGCGGTGCCGCCCGGCGCATTGCATCAAGATGCCGAGTTAAAAATCCTGCAATTAAACTCCAGCAAGGAGAAGTTCAATGCCGCACCCCGCTTTGACACTGCAAAATGGGAAGAATGCACGCAGTCTAACCGGGTCACTGAAGTTTATGGTTATTATGGGGAACAACCTTATTTCACAGCCGGCCAAAATGGATATTCAATGACCAACCGGGACGGGACTTTCGCCAGCACACTGCCCCGCAATATGGATGGGACCATCAATACGGCCGCAGCCCGGCCTATGGACGTCGCGCATAATGCTGAAATTGCCAAAACCTGGCGGGGAACCAACTTCGAGACCGAGACGGCAACGCGCAACCCGGATGGAACTTGGAACCACAATTACTCTTCGGATCTCAACGGCTCTAGATCTGCTTGGGCCAAGCTGGGGTATGTTCAGAAAGCCAGCAAACTTATCGGCACTTCGGTGAAGAATTTGCAGGGTGAGAATCTCGGCAAAGTGGAGAATTTCACCGTTAATCTCGCGGCGGGCCGAATTGTGGCGGTGATCGTCTCCTCGGGTGGTTTTATGGGCATGGACAACGAGTTGAGCGCCGTGCCGCCGACCGCGCTGCGGTTTGATGCGCAACATGACGCGCTGCAACTGGATGCCTCCAAGGAGAGTCTGGCCAGTTCACCGCATTTCCGGGCCAGCGAATGGCCCGACCTCAATCAACCCGATTATGTCGGTGGCGTTTATCGCGCTTATAATGTTGAACCTTATTTCACCACCGACGCCACGAACAGCGTGGATAATACCCGGCTAAATGTTCGTGACCGCGACAGTCGGACGCTGACGCCGCTGGATCAAGGCAATAGCCAGGCCGATGTGGATACGACGGCGCAGATTCGCCAAGAAATCATGGCGGATGCTGGCATGACCACGAATGCCAAGAACGTGAAAATCATCACGCTCAATGGCCATGTCACCCTCCGCGGGCCGGTGAATACGGCGGATGAAAAAGATCGGATTGCTGCCATCGCGGATCGGATCGCGAGCGCGGGCAATGTGGACAACCAACTGGACGTGGCAACCACACCCAGCAGCAACTAAATTTGGTCAACGAAACAAACAAACAAAACGAAAGAATAAATATATGTCAAAGAAATCTGTATTCTGCATCGCCACCTCGCGCACTCAGGCTGATCAAATTGTTGAGCAGCTCAAGAACGCGAACTTCTCGAATAATGCCATCTCGGCGCTGTTCGCCGATAAAGGCACCAGTCATGACTTCGCGCATGAGAAGCATACCAAAGCTCCGGAAGGTGCCGTCACCGGCGCGGCCACCGGCGGAGTCGTCGTTGGCGCCTTGGGCTGGATCGCGGGCATCGGCGCCCTGGCCATTCCCGGCGTCGGGCCGTTCATTGCGGCGGGACCGATTGTCGCCGCGTTAAGCGGTGTGGCCATCGGTGCTGCCATTGGTGGCATAGCTGGCGGGTTGATCGGCTTGGGCATCCCTGAAATTGAGGCCAAGCGTTATGAAGGCAAGATCAAGGAAGGTAATATCCTCATCTCCGTCCACACGGATAATTCAGCGGAAATCACGCGGGCCAAGGAAATCTTCACCCAAGCCGGCGCGCAGGACATCTGCACCACCGGTGAGGCTGCCACCCCCAAAAAGAGCAAGCCTGCCGCCCGCCCGGCGCGGCAAACCGAGACGGCTTACAGCCATGCCCGCCTCTGATTGCGAAAACAATACCTGCGGCGGCGGCAACGCTGCCGCAGGTGATTCAAAACCATCAACCAATAAAAAGAAGCCAGCATGAAAATGCTTCCGGAGCGCTTTCGCAACGAAGTGGCAGATCTATGAAAACCAAACTTGCCTTGCTTGCCATTAGCAGTTCGCTGCTGCTGGGCGCACCCGTTTTGCGGGCGCAAAATGCCAGCACCAATGCCCTTCCGCTTAATCAGACGGTGAAATATCAGGTGGCCTTGGAAACCGACCGGTTGCTGGGAGAACGCGCCCTTTTGCCGCCCGGCCTCAAGGAAAAGCTGCGGCTTACGGCAGAGCAACGCAGCGAACTTAAGCCCATAGAAGACGACTTCTTCAACACGAGCGAGCAATACCAAACTGCCAATCAACCCCGCATTGATGCGGCCCTGGATGTGAACCGGCAGGCGCGCGAATCAAAGGACACGGGAAGAATCGAATCCGCGCGCCGGCAGTTGCAGCAGGTCTGGGCCGGCCTTCAGCCCTACCGCGATGCGGCCGTCAAACAAATCAAGCCGCTGCTGACGCCGGCGCAAATCATCGTTTTGGAGGATGCCAAAAATCAGTGGCACGAAAATCATGGCAGCGAGGCAAACGATCCATCGGCGAATTGAAGCTTCCGATCCAGCAAGATCCCCGTTTTGGTTTTTAGCTGCCAGCCACTGCGCTATCACGGCTGGTTAAATGGGATCTCCGCCGTGACGGTGGTGCCCAGACTGGGTGCCGATTCAATCGCGAACCGACCGCCGACAATCTCCAGCCGTTCCCGCATGCCGAGCAGGCCGAGCCGCTGGCTGCCTTTGGCTTGCAACAGACGCTCCACGCTGAAGGATTTGCCGTTGTCGTTTATTTTCATGCAAATCCCCGCCGCCAGTTTCTGGATGGTCACTTCCACGCGACTGGCTTGCGCATGCCGGGACACGTTGGTGAGCGCTTCCTGGGCCACGCGGTAAAGAATGGTGCGCCGGGCCGCATCCAATGCTTCCAATCCGGCGAAGGCCGTTAAATGCGTGCGGACGCCGGTCTGCGTGGTGAAGTTTTTCAAGAACGCATGCAGCGCGGGAATCAGTCCGAGATCATCCAACACCGCCGGGCGCAATTCGCGGGCGAATTCATGCACGATATGCACCGAATTTTCCACCAGCTTTTGGGTGCGTTCGATGTCGCGGTCAAAATTTTTCGGGTTGAGTCCGGCGCCTTTTTTCAGGGTGGCCAGGCGGAGGTTGATGCCGGTCAAAGTCTGGGCGATGACATCGTGCAGCTCGCGGCTGATGCGTTTGCGCTCGTCCTCCTGGGCCTGTAAAACCTGGCGGGACAGATGCCGCAGTTGTTCCTGCATGAACCGCGACTCGGCCAACAACTGGGTCTGCTGTTGCTGGCTTTGTTTGAGCGAGGCCTCCACGACTTGCCGCCGGGCGATCTCGGCTGCCAATTTCTGATTCGAAGCCGCGAGCACTTCGAGGCGGCGCTGGGCCTCCTCGACCGCTTTGCGTTCCGTGATGTCGTAAAAGCAATTGATCGCGCCCGTGACTTTGCCATGCTGGTTCTTCAAGGGACGAATATTCACGACGCAACTAAGCCGCGAAGCATCCGACCGCTCGATAATCACTTCTTGATCCCGCGCTTCGGATATTTTGCCTTTCAACACTTGCGCCATGGGACAATCTGCGGGGCGCATGGCACTGCCGTCGGGACGGAACAGCTTGAAGGAGCCGCAATAGCGGGCGTTGGTTTCTCCGAGCACTGGCCGGCGACCCCACAGTTCGGCGGCGCGGGCATTGAAATTTTGAATCATGCCGGCAGCGTCACACGAATAGACGGCTACCGGACCCAGTTCAAACAAGATGCGATAGCGTTCTTCACTCGCCCGCAACGCGTGCTCCGCGAGTTTGCGCTGCGTGATGTCGCGAATGTTGCATTGGATGACGGCGTGGCGGCTCTCCGAATAAAGGTTGGCCACCACTTCGACCTCTTGATGCCGGCCGGTTTCGGTCTCCAGCGGCAGATCTTCGTAGCGCACCTCGTGGTTCCGTTTCAGTTTCTCAAACATTTCCCGGCTGGCGGTTTCATCTTTGAGCAGACCGATTTCAAAGAGTTCCTTGCCGACAAACTGGCCATGCGTGTAGCCCAGCAATTTCGTCATGAACGGATTGGCATCGGTGATTTTGCGGGTGGCGGGGTCGAGGAGGATGACGCCGTCGTGCGCCGTTTCAAAGAGCCGGCGGTAACGGATTTCCGAAACCCGCACTTTGTCCTCTTCCCGTTTTAGCCCGGTGATATCCACCAACACGACGCGACAATCCAGCCCGGTGGGCGAACGTTTGGCCCGGACGCGGACGATCTGGAGCGGTTCGGCTTTATTTGGCAATTCAAGATCAAGGGAGAGTTTATCTTCACCAGCAAGGACCTGCTTGAAAAACGAATTGAAATCGGGACGTTGCGCCGCCGATACCAGCTGGCCAAACGCCCGGCCCACCAAACGTGAACGCTCAAGGCCCACGAGCTGGGCGCCCGTGAGATTGACTTGGCGGATGATGCCGGCTGAAGTGAGGGTAAAATAACCCGCCGGCGCGAAATCGTAGAGGTCGGTATAATTCTCCAAGGCCGTTTCCAGCTCATCCCGGGCCTGGCGCAGTTCGGCATTTTGCAATTCCAGCTCAATCTGGTGAACCTCCAATTCGTGGAGCAGCCGCCGGGGATCGGCCGCCGTTGGTGGCGCAACGGCCTTTGACCGCTGATGCTGCTTTTGGTGGCGCAGGCTGGCTTTAGCTTTGCGGTAGAGTTCAGCCAGCATGGGACGCTGTTGTTCCTGGTCGTGGAATTCTCGCGGTTCGGACGCGGACCGGCGCTGGCGTTTGGCGGGAATTCCCGAGCTGTTTGGTTTGCTGCTCATGGTGCGGTTTTGCTAACCGTTGAACTATACAGTATCCGGGAAAGATTCTCGCGTAGTTTTCCAAAATCAAAAAGCTTCGCCAGCACGCCCTTGAATCCACGTCGTTCCGGTTCAAGAATGACGGGATCAAGTGCGTAGCCGTTTGGCAGGATTTCAAATTAAGGCACTACCGTTGAGTTGCATCATTTGTTCTCCAGAAATATATTGAGCAGAACTGAGCCGGCGCGCGCGAAGAAAAAATGAACAGCATGAAGAGCAATAAAAAGGCATTGTCCCAAAAACAAAGGGAAGATCTGCTCCGCGCGTTGAAAGACCGGTTTGAGAAAAATCTGAACCGCCATACAGGTCTGGATTGGACCAACGTGCAGGCCAGGCTGGAAGCCAAGGCGGAAAAATTGTGGTCGCTCCAGGAAATGGAACGCACCGGCGGTGAACCGGACGTGGTGGGTCTGGATAAAAAGTCGGGCGAATACGTTTTCTTTGATTGTTCCGCGCAAAGTCCCAAGGACCGCACCAGCTTGTGTTACGACCGCGAGGCATGGGAATCCCGGAAGGAACATAAACCCAAAAGCAGCGTCATGGACCTGGCCGCAGCCATGGGCATCGAGCTTTTGACGGAAGCGGAATATTTAGCGCTGCAAAAGCTCGGCGAGTTCGACACGAAGTCGTCGAGCTGGGTGAAGACGCCGGCGGAGATCCGGAAACTCGGCGGCGCGATTTATGGTGATCGCCGTTACGGTCGCGTCTTCGTGGGGCACAACGGTGCGGAGTCTTACTATAGCGGCCGGGCGTTTCGTGGCTCGCTCAAGGTTTGAACGCGGACACAATTTGCACGCATCAGCACGAATTCAATCCATGAAAATTAGCGTCCGCCCGGCCGGATGAACTGCCTCGCACGGCTTATTTCCAGGGCGAGGACGAGCCAAGGTCAGCCCCAAGCCGCCAGAATCGCTTCCGCCTTCACAACTTGTTCGGGCGAGCCGGTGAAGTTGAAATGGAATTTTCCGGACCGGCGGGTGACCAGAACTTTGATGGAGTCCAGTCCGTTGGCAATCATCCGAAAGCGGAGTTGCTTGTTGATTTCCCGGAATCCGTGCTGTTGGAGGCTATTACTCATGCTGAAGCTTCAGTGCAGGGCGACCACATAGCAATGTAAAACGCCGGTTATTTGAGGGTGCGGGCGGCACGGGCATTGCAGCGCACTGAGCGACCGTGATCCCGGTGCGCGGCTTTGGCAGGGTGAAAAGTCTGAAAAACAAGTTTTCGCCATTATTTTGCCAATTTTGGCCGCGTTGCTTCCAGACAAAGCAATTTTGTCTGGAAGCAAAGGCATTGTGTCTGCCATCTAAAAAGTCTTGTCTGCCAACGGAACAGCATTGTCTGGCGTCACAATGCCCCTGTCGGCAGACGGAATTGGTGTGTCTGGCCTCAAAACATTGTCGTCGGCAGGCATCACTTTCTTGTCGGCAGCCAAAGCAAGATTGCCGGCAGCCAAGGTTGCTGTGTCGGCAGGCCAAACTGCTTTGTTTGCAGGCAAAGCTGGATTCCAACGAACTGCGGTCGCTGGTCGGCCACAGCCGGTCTCACGTCTTCGCCGCCGGATCAAACCTTCTTCACAAAGCAGGCTTTCAGGCCCACGGCGATGCCGTCCACTTTGCAGGAGATTTCGTGGTCGCCATCACCGAGGCGGATGGGCTTGGATTTTGAGCCGCCCTTGAGCACCTGTGAACCGCCTAATTTCAAATCCTTGATCAAGATGACGCAATCACCGTCGGCCAGCACATTGCCGTGAGCATCCTTGACGACACGCGGGCCGGCAGCGATTTCAGGCGCAACTTCGCGCAACCATTCGTGACCGCAGGTAACGCATTCCCATTTGTCGGGGAATTCCAGAACTTCGGTCATTTCGCACATCGGGCAGGCAGGTTTGGTCATAAAGGTTCAGCATAACCTTTTTCCGCGCGGCGAATCAACCGCGCACTTGGGGTGGGAAAAACTCGCGCTAGCTGATTCCAACTGCTAAACTGGTAAAGATGCAAAAACCCAATTACCAGTTTGAGAAGCGCCGCAAAGAGCTCGACAAGAAAGCCAAGAAAGATGAGAAGCGCCGGCTGAAACTCGCCGCCGCCCAGCCTGCCGCCGGAAATAATCCGGCTCCGGCGGTTCCAGTTGCCCCAGTCTGAAACTCAAATCTGCGAGGCGGGCGTGCGTTTGAGGATCACGCGGATCATGCCGATCATGTTGTCCTTGTATTGCGGATCGGCCTGCAACTGTTTCCAGACGGCCGCGCCGCCGAAACCCGACCAATGCTGCTTGTGCGCATCCGCGTTTTCGCCGCACGTCATATACATCAGGCAGGGCATGTTCGCGCCGATCACTTTCCGGCCGTAAAACACCGGGGCCAGGCCGACTTCCTTCATGACCGTGATTTCGCCGCTCTCGAACATCTTTATTTTGTTCAAGCCCTTGCCTTCGCTGGAACTTTTGTAGGTGCGCAGTTCGAAAATGTTCGGCTTTTTGTCGGCGGGCGGAATGGAAATGTGTTTCATACCATCGAACGCCACGAGCAGCGAGCTTTCAAAACGGTCGTAGGCAGGATTGCCTTTCGGCGCTGACAAAAATTCGGCGGCGGCTTTCTGATAATCCGCATCCGCCGCGAGTTTGGCGGGAATGGCGGAGAAAATTTCCAGCGAGTCGCACGGAATGAGGACGTAAATGCTGTTGGTCGCGGAATCTTCCTGCTCGGTGAACACGCCGATCGGCTGAATGCCCAGGCGGTTGTAGGCGGGAATCGCCGCGTTCTGCCAATAGTCGTTCACGCGCTGCCGCTGCGCGTCGGACGTCGTGCTGTAAATCCGCACTTCATAATATTGGTTCTTGTCGGCATCTGCCGCGGCGGCGCGAAAGGGATTACCGATGACGGCGACTCCGGCCGCGAGGGCCAGAACGGAAGCGAGAAAGGTGCGTGAGTTCATAAGGTTGTTATCGCGAATCAGACGTGTTTCGAGGTTCAAGGTTACATTGTCCGCCAAATCATTTTGCCGGTTCCGGCAAATAAATAATACGCGTCGGTTGCGTGGGTGCGTAGGCGTTGCGCTGCGGAATTTCCGCGCGGTTGAACGGCCGGTAATGCTTGATCGCCCCGACGTGGCCGATGTTCACATAATTTCGCAACACGCCGTGCCCGTTCTTCGTGGAATCACTAAAATGCGTCTGCGCGTAGCCCACACCGTTGCCGGTGAGGTTCGAGGAAAAGTATTTGAAGCCGGTAATCTTGTTCGTGTCGTCGCGCAGCCAGCCGAGGAATATCACCGCATGGCCGCCGGCCGGCGTCGTGCTGTAGCTGAGGAAATCGCCGGGCCGCGCGTCGTCAAAATTCGTGATCGTCGTCCCCAGCCCGTAGCTGGTGATCGCCCTCGCTTCGGAATCGCCCTTGCCTTCGATATACCAAAATTGCAGCGCGTTGAAGAGGTCATTGAACGTCATGCCGTTGAAATCATCCGGTTCGAGGCCGGCCTGGATATTGCGCAGTTTCATCGCCCGCACAAACACCTCGAACGTGAAGCCGCAGCAGTAGCTGCACCGCGAACCGTCGGGATATGCCTTGGCCACGACCATACCGCGATACCACTGATCCTGCGTCACGCCGTTGTAAATGTCGTATTCCCGCGGCTTCCAACTGCAATGATATTGATACGAGCCGTCCAGCGGATAGCCGCTGATGACTTTCAGGACGAACGGATTCAACGAGCCTGCGTCGTCGTTGGTGATGATTTCCTCGCGGGCGTAAGCCTTCGCGAGCGCGGCGTCCACGGGCGAGAACCCGCGTTCGTCCACCGGATAAACGCGCGGCGTGTAAGTCGAGCGGCGCGAGCCGGGATCTTGCTCGCGCGGCGGGGGAGAATTTTTTGCGACCGTGTTTGTGCTGCTCGCGACTGCCGCTCGCGCGGGCTTGCTGGCGGCAATGGGCGTGTGCGCGCAGCCGGTGAAAATTAAAACGGCGAGGGCGGGAAACAAAAATAGGCGCAACAAACCGTGTATCATGCGCCGACTGTATTTTGCCCGGCTTGGCTTGTCGAGCGCGGCGTTTTGCTGGAGCTTCGTGGCGCAGCCGTCTCGGCTGCGGGTCCGCGCACGGTCTCGGTGCGCGTTTCCAACGGGCGGCGAGACGCCGCCCAAACCCGCAGGCGTGACGCCTGCGCTACCGCGCCCGCGACATCCAGTTCCAACCCAAAAAAAGTGCGCAAATGAATTTGCCACGCGCCGCAAAGTTTTCCAAATTTGGCGGATGAAATTCCTCAACTTGGTTTCGATCCGGCTGCTCGCGATCACGGTGGCAGCGTTCACGTTCAATTCCTTTGCGGACGACGGCAGCGCCGCCGCTTCGCCGCGCGAACATCTCTCGCTCGACGCCAATTGGAAATTTCATCTGGGTGACGACTGGCCCGGAGCATTGCATCTCGACAAAGCCGGTGCCAGCGCCGGCCCGGCGGCGGAAAAATTCAACGACAATTCGTGGCGCACGCTGGATTTGCCGCACGACTGGGCGATTGAACTGCCCTTCGACAAAAATTCCGACACCAGCCACGGCTTCAAGCCGGTCGGGCCGGGCTTCACCAAGAACAGCATCGGCTGGTATCGCCGCACGTTTGATTTGCCGGCGGCGGATGCCGGCAAGCGCATCTGGCTGACGTTCGACGGCGTGTTCCGCGACGCGACGGTGTGGGTCAACGGCTGGATCATCAAGCGGCACGAAGGCGGCTACTACCCGTTCCGCGAAGATATCACGGATGTGGCGCATTTCGGCGGCAAGAACACCGTGACCGTGAAGGTGGACGCGACGAAATTCGAGGGCTGGTTTTACGAAGGCGCGGGCATTTACCGCCATGTCTGGCTGGACAAAACCGCGCCGGTGGCCATCGCGCCGGATGGGATTTTTGTTTCAAGCAGACCGCCGAACGGCTGCACTGTGGTTGAAATTCAGGCGCAAATTCTAAATACAAAAAACGTTGAAACCTATGAAGACAACAATGTCTATGTAAATTTTGAAGTCATTGATCCCGGCGGAAAATCTGTTGGCGAATTCCGCCAGCGTATTGGTCTGCCCGTGGGCAAAGACAACTTGGAACTGAAAGCCAATTCGCAACAGCAAGTCAAAGCCTATTTTAATTTTTACCCTCCAAACAGTTCAATTAGGATGCCTTCGCCCACACCTGACAGTCAGACCAAAGATGTTTTTGCTACGACCGAACTTTGGTCGCCCGAATCTCCAAAACTTTACAAGCTCATCACGACAGTTGAAATCATGGGCGGTGGGGCGCTCATGGCCAACGGAGTTGTTGACCGTCAAGTAACCACCTTCGGCATCCGCACGGTCGGGTTCGACAAGGACAAAGGCTTTCTCCTGAACGGCAAACATTATGAACTTTACGGCACCTGCAATCATCAGGACATGGCGGGCGTCGGCGCGGCGCTGCCGGATGCGCTGCAGGATTTCCGCGTGAAAAAATTGAAGGAATTCGGCTGCAACGCCATCCGCACCTCGCACAATCCGCCCACGCCGGAACTGCTCGACGCCTGCGACCGCCTGGGCATGTTGATCATGGACGAGAGCCGCCTGCTCGGCAGCGATTCGGAAAATTTGCGCAAGTGGGACGACCAGATTCGCCGCGACCGCAATCATCCGAGCGTCGCCATCTGGAGCGTGGCGAACGAGGAATTTTCCGTGCAGGATTCGCCGCAGGGCGGCAATGTCGCGCGCACGATGCAAAATTATGTCAAGTCGCTCGACCCAACGCGGCCGGTGACTTACGCCGCGCCGGAGGGCGACACGTTTGCCGGCATCAACGGCGTCATCGAAGTGCGCGGCTGGAATTACCACGTCGGCGACGACATGGACAGATATCACGCTGAACATCCGACGCAGCCGGAAGTCGGCACCGAACAGGCCAGCACCGTGAGCACGCGCGGCATTTATGCGAACGACAAAGAGCGCGGCTATGTGGCCGCCTACGATGATAACGCGCCGAGCTGGGCCACCACGACCGAGAAATGGTGGAGCTATTTCGCCGACCGCCCGTGGCTGAGCGGCGGCTTCGTGTGGACCGGTTTTGATTATCGCGGTGAGCCCACGCCGTATGCGTGGCCGTGCGTGAATTCGCATTTCGGCATCCTCGACGTGTGCGGGTTCCCGAAGGACAATTTTTATTATTACCAATCCTGGTGGACGACCAACACGGTTTTGCATTTGCTGCCACACTGGAACTGGCCGGGCAAAGAAGGTCAGGAAATCAAGGTGAACGCGTTGAGCAACTGTAAACAGGTGGAATTGTTTTTGAACGGCACGTCGCTCGGCAAACAGACGATGAAGCCGAATTCACATTTGACCTGGCAGGTGAAATACGCGCCGGGCACGTTGAGCGCGAAGGGTTTTGATGACGCCGGCAATGTCATCGCCGAGACGAAAACTGAAACCACCGGCGACGCGGCAGCGATCCAACTGACGCCGGATCGCGCCGCGATCAATGCTGACGGCGAAGATGTGAGCGTGTTCACCGTTTCCGCGACGGATGCGCAAGGCCGCATCGTGCCGGTGGCGCAAAACAAAATCAATTTTGTGCTCGAAGGCGCGGGGAAAATTCTCGGCGTCGGCAATGGTGATCCAAGCTGCCATGAGCCGGACACGTTTATTCCGAGTCTGCCGGTGCGCGCCATCGCGGTTAATGACTGGCATTGGAAACTGGCCAAGCTTCCGAATCACGGCGGACTCGCGCCGGAATATGCGCCGGAATTTGACGATGCGGCTTGGAGCACCATCAAGCCCAAAACCGACGGTGACACTGGTGACATGTTCCTGAAGCCAGGCGAGACGGCGATTTATCGCGCGCATGTGAAGCTGACGGAGGACGATTTGAACAATCCCGGCGTGCAGATTCGTTTCGGCACGATTGACGATCACGGCTGGGTGTTCGTGAACAATCAACGCGTGGGCGAATCGCATGACTGGTCATCGCAGCCCATGTTCGATATCAAGAAAGCGCTGCATGCGGGCGACAATGTCATCGCGGTGGGCGTGAAAAACGACGAAAGCTCGGGCGGACTGAGTCCCGACGTGAACGTGGAAATTGTGGGCAAGCCGACGGCGTCGCCGTGGTCGCGCAGCCTGTTCAACGGCCTTGCGCAAATCACCGTGCAAGCCACCAAGGATGCCGGCGAAATCAAGCTGACCGCGAGCGCGGACGGATTGAAACCGATCACGGCCACCATCACGGCCCAGACTTGCACGCCGCGTCCGAGCGTGCCGTGACGATTCGCAGATAATTTTAATTTGCGCTTGTTTGCGGGGCGGTGCTGGCGGAAAATTTTTTCATGCCACCACTGCCCCGCAATTTTTTTGCCGCGCTCGCGGCAATTTTAATTTTTCAATCCGGCCGCGCGACGGAAGCCGTTTCGCCGCTGACGCTCTGCTACACCAATGCCGCCGTGAAATGGACCGAGGCGCTGCCCATCGGCAACGGCCAGCTCGGCGCGATGATTTTTGGCGGCGCGCAGCGCGAACATCTACAGCTCAATGAAGCCACGCTCTGGGCCGGCGGGCCATACGATCCCAACAACACGAACGCGCTGGCCGCGCTGCCGGAGGCGCGCAAGTTGGTGTTTGACGGCCAATATGACGAGGCGCACAAATTGATCAGCGATAAAATGATGGCCGTGCCGCTGCGCCAAATGCCCTACGAAACGCTCGGCGATTTGTTCCTCAATTTTCCGACGAACGCGGCGATTGAAAATTACCGCCGCGAGCTGGATCTCGACACCGCGGTTGCCAGCGTCAGCTACACCGCGAATGGCGTGCATTTCAAACGCGAAATTTTTTCCAGCCCGGTGGACCAGGTCATCGTGATTCACCTCACCGCCGACAAGCCGGGACAGATTTCGTTCACCGCCGGCATGACCACGCCGCAGAAAGTTGAAATGAGCACGGAAGTCAATACCTTCAAGCCTCACATCGGCGCAACCAATGATGCAACGCTCGTCATGAATGGCGTCAATGCCGAGATGCGCGGCATCAAGGGCGCGCTGAAATTCCAGGCGCGCGTGCGCGTGCTGCCGGATCGCGGAACCATTTTTGCCGGCGCGGATAAAATTTCCGTGGCCGGCGCGGATTCCGTCACCCTGCTCATCGCCGCGGCGACGAGCTATAAAAATTATCACGATGTCAGCGGCGATCCCGAAGGGATCACCAAAAAGCAAATCGCCGAGGCCCATAAAAAATGGTGGAACGGCCATGTCGCCGACGGCATTGACACCACGCGCGCGGACCATGTTGCCGCGCATCAAAAATTGTTCCGCCGCGTCGCGCTGGATCTCGGCGAAACGGATTCGGTGAAATTGCCGACGGACGTGCGCATCGCGCATTTCGCCGATGGCAACGATCCACAGCTTGCCACGCTGTATTTTCAATTCGCGCGCTACCTGTTGATCTGCTGTTCGCGGCCCGGGGGTCAGCCCGCGACGCTGCAAGGTTTGTGGAACGATTCCATGACGCCGCCGTGGGACAGCAAATACACCATCAACATCAACACCGAGATGAACTACTGGCCCGCCGAGCCGTGCAACCTCGGCGAATGTGTCGAGCCGCTCACGCAAATGGTTTTGGAAATGGCCGACACCGGCACGCGCACGGCGAAGGTGATGTATGGCGCGCACGGCTGGGTGGCGCATCACAACACCGATTTATGGCGGGCGACCGCGCCGGTGGACGGTCCGGCGTCCGGCATGTGGCCGCTGGGCGGCGCGTGGCTCTGCCAGAATTTATGGGAACATTACTTGTTCACCGGCGACAAAAAATATTTGAAAAAGATTTATCCGGCCATGAAAGGCGCGGCGCAATTTTTCCTCGACACGCTGGTCGAAGAACCGACGCATCACTGGCTCGTCACCTGCCCGTCACTCTCGCCGGAGAATCGCAATCCCGCCGCGAAAAGCACCAGCATCACCGCCGGGCCGACGATGGATCTGGAAATTTTGCGCGACCTGTTTGCCAACTGCATTCGCGCCTCGGAAATTCTGGGCGCAGACAAAAAATTCGCCGCGCAGCTCGCGGCCACGCGTGCACGGCTCGCGCCGCTGCAAATTGGTTCATCGGGCCAGCTTCAGGAATGGCTGCAGGATCTTGACCTGCAATCCCGCGACTTGCATCACCGCCACGTCTCGCATCTTTACGGACTTTTTCCGGGCGCGCAAATTGATGTGAACACCACGCCGGAACTTGCCGCCGCCGTGAAAAAATCCCTGGAAATTCGCGGCGACCAGGCCACCGGCTGGGCGACGGCCTGGCGCATCAATCTGTGGGCGCGGCTGCATGACGGCGACCACGCGTTCAGTATTTTGGAATTTCTGTTAAGCCCGGCGCGGACGTTTCCCGACATGTTCGACGCGCATCCGCCGTTTCAGATTGACGGCAACTTCGGCGGCGCGAGCGGCATCGCCGAAATGCTGCTGCAAAGCCAGAACGACGAAATCCAACTGCTCCCGGCGCTGCCAAAAAACTGGTCCACCGGCAGCGTGCAAGGTCTGCGTGCGCGCGGCGGTTTCGAGGTGGACATCGCTTGGCGCGATGGAAAATTGACGACGGCCACCATTCACTCGCTCCTCGGCAATAACGTTCGCCTGCGCTACGGCGCGGACATCAAGTTTATCAAAACGAAGGCCGGTGAAACGATCCAGTGGAACGGCGAGCTTTGATCTCAACCCCAAAAATCTGGCCTGGCGACTGGCGGTCGCCCCGCCGGCAAATTATTTGCTTTGCAGGCGGTCCGCGGCTCGCGAAAATTCGCCTTTATTCACGCCATGAATATTCATCTTGTCATTCAAAAATTGATTGCCGCCGGACCGGTGTTGACTGACGGTGCGTGGGGCACGCAACTTCAGACGCACGGGCTGGCACCGGGCGAGGCTCCCGATTTGTGGAACCTCACGCACCCGGAAAAAGTCAGCGCCGTGGCCCAAGCCTATGTGACCGCCGGTTCGCAGATCATTTTGACAAACACCTTCGGCGCAAATCGTTTTCGACTGGCCGAGGCGGACGCGGCGGATCAGGTCAAAGCGATCAACGAAGCGGGCGCGCGGATTTCGCGCGCGGCGGCGGAAAACGGAACGCTGGTCTTCGCCTCCATCGGACCGAGCGGAAAATTGCTGATGAACGGCGACGTGACCGAGGCCGAATTGCTCGCCGCATTTGCCGAACAAGCCCAGGCGCTCGCCGGCGGCGGCGCGCAGGGTCTGGTGGTGGAAACCATGCAGGATTTGGACGAGGCGCGCATCGCCATTGCGGCCGCCAAAGCCACCGGCCTGCCGATCGTGGCCAGCATGGTGTTCGATTCCGGCAAAGACAAGGACCGGACCATGATGGGCACCACGCCGGAACAGGCTGCGGCTGCGCTCGTCGCCGCCGGCGCGGATGTCATCGGCGCGAATTGCGGCCAGGGCATCGCTGGTTTTGTGAAAGTCTGCGCGCGGCTGAAATCGGCGGCGGCGGGTCATCCGGTCTGGATCAAGGCCAACGCCGGCCTGCCGCAAATGCGAGGTGGCAAGGCCGTGTATGCGATGACGGCGGCGGAATTCGCCGGCCACGTTCCCGCCGTGCTCGCGGCCGGAGCCGATTTCATCGGCGGCTGCTGCGGCACCTCACCGGATTTCATCCGCGAGCTTCACCGGCAGCTTCACGCAAAATAATATTATGAGCCGGCTGCGGTTGCATGTCATCGCCTGCCCGGTTTTCCAGCGGGAATTGGAGCTCCTAGTGCCCAGCGCCCGGTCCGTGATCACGTTGCAGCATTTGGACATGGGCCTGCACGAGGGTTCCGCCGAAAATCTTCGCGCCGCGTTGCAGGCCGCCATTGACGCCATGCCCGCCGGCCAGTGCGACGCCATCGCCATCGCCTACGGGCTCTGCAATCGCGGTGTCATCGGCTTGCAAGCGCGAACGGTGCCGGTGACAATTCCGCGCGCACACGACTGCATCGGAATGCTGCTCGGCAGCAGCCGGTGCTATCTGGCGCAGCTCGAAGCGCAGCCGGGCACTTATTTTCAAAGCGCCGGCTGGCTGGAAAACTCGCCGGCCAACGATGAAGTCCGCCGGCAAAATTTCACCTTCGGCCCGAACACCAATGTGACGCGCGATCAGCTTGTGGAAAAATACGACGCGGAGAACGCCGATTATCTCCGCGAACAATTTCAGAACTTCACGCAGCACTACGAGCGGCTGGCCTTTATTGAAACGCCGGTGCCGGCCGGCAAAAAATGGGAAGCCGCCGCCCGCGACCTCGCGCAACAGCGCGGCTGGCAATTCGAGAAATTGCCCGGCGACCTCGGCTGGCTGCGGCGATTGCTCGACGCGGATTGGAACGAGCACGAATTTCTGAAACTGAATCCCGGCGAACGCGTCGGCCTGCGTTCAGACGCGCAGCTCATCGGCGCGGAAAAAGTTTGAGCATGGCCACACTGAAACTTTCACCTGCCGATTTGCAACTGGACGTGGCTCCCGGCACGCCATTGCAGGACGTGCTATTCCCGCAGGGCGTGGAATTTCCGTGCGGCGGTCGTGGCCACTGCAAAGGCTGCCGCGTAAAAGTGCTGAAAGGCCAACTGCCCGTCGGCGAGGATGAAAAAATTCTGCTGACGCCGGGTGAACGGGAAAGCGGCTGGCGGCTGGCGTGCCGACATTCCATGCCCGGCGAGTTGGAGCTGGAACTCGCGCAATGGGAGGCGGCGATTCTTTCCGACCAGACCGCGTTTGCCTTCACGCCGCGCGCGGGACTCGGCATCGCCATGGATCTCGGCAGCACCACCATTGCCGCGCAACTCCTTGATTTGACCACCGGCAATGTGCTCGCCGTGCAGACCATGCTGAACGCGCAGGCCCGACACGGCGGCGACATCATGAGCCGCGTCGAATTCGCGCTGCACGGCGGCCAAATGGAATTGCAACGGCTCGTCCGCGAACAGCTTGGCGAAATGGCGTCGCGACTTTTGAAGGCCAATTTAAAATTCAAACAACAAAATTCAAAATTGAACCGCGTCGTCATCGTGGGCAACACGGTCATGCACCACCTGTTTTGCGGCGTAAACATCGCGCCGATGGCGGCGCATCCGTTTCAGCCGCAGCAGCCGGGTCGCTGCAAATTTTCGCCCGGCGAACTGGGCTGGGATTTGCCGGATGGCGTCGTCGTGGAATTTTTGCCGTGCCTGGGCGGCTTTGTCGGCTCGGACATTCTCGCCGGCATCGTCGCCTGCGGCTTGCACGCCAGCCACGAATTGATGGCGTTGATGGATCTCGGCACGAACGGCGAAGTCGTTGTCGGCAACCGCGAAAAAATTCTTTGCACCTCGACTGCCGCCGGACCGGCGTTCGAGGGCGCGCGGATTTCGCAAGGGATGCGCGCCGCGACCGGCGCCATCAGCGAAGTCACGGTGGAAGCTGGATTAATTTCCGGCCGCGTGCTCGGCGGCGGCGAAGCGCGTGGATTGTGCGGCAGCGGTTTGGTGGACGCAGTGGCGGCGGGTTTGGAACTAAATTGGATTCAACCAAACGGACACATGGCCAATCGTGGTGAAATGCCGCTGGCCGGGCCGGTTTGCCTGCGGCCGCGCGACGTGCGGGAACTGCAACTGGCCAAAGGCGCAATTGCCGCTGGCCTGAAAATTCTCGCGAAACAATTT
The DNA here is from genome assembly GCA_903944085.1 of uncultured Verrucomicrobia subdivision 3 bacterium. Classification (GTDB taxonomy): domain Bacteria; phylum Verrucomicrobiota; class Verrucomicrobiia; order Limisphaerales; family UBA11358; genus UBA11358. The sequence continues at coordinate 10,759 of CAJAQO010000274.1, read as the reverse complement.
GGGATCACGATTCACGATTTGAAGAAAGTTCATCTCGCCGGCGCGTTTGGCAATTACATCAGCCGCGCCAGCGCGAAAAAAATCGGCCTGTTGCGGATGCCGCTGGCCAACGTCGTGCCCGCCGGCAACACCGCGCTGCTGGGCGCGAAGTTCGCCTTGTTTGAGGACGCGGAAAAATGGGACGCCATTGCGCAGCGCGTGCAACACATTTCACTCAACGACGACGAATCATTTCAGGATATTTACGCCGAGGAAATGGGATTTCCAGCCGCCGTTTGAAACGCCGGTTCAATTCAAATCAGTTCTGCCGGAAATTAAGTTTTGTCCATGAACTTGCCGCTTGAAACTTGGCGGTTGAAACTCGAAACTTTGGCGCACATGAACCGCATCGTTGAGAAATTCGCCCAATTGAAGTCGGCCGGCAAAAAATGTTTTGTCGTCTATGTCGGCGCGGGCGATCCGCAGCTCGAAGTCACGCGCCAGTTGGCGCTCGCGTTCGATCAAGCGGGCGTGGATATTTTGGAACTCGGCGTGCCGTTCAGCGATCCGCTGGCCGACGGGTTGGTCAACCAGCTTGCCGCGCAGCGCGGTCTGGAATCGGGAACGACACCGCCGAAATTACTGGAGACCGTGGCGGCCGTCCGCAAGGACTCGCAAATTCCCATCGTCCTTTATATTTATTTTAATCTCATCCACAAAGTCGGCCTGGAAAAATTCATCGCCGACGCCGCGCGGGCGGGCGTGGACGGCTTGCTCGTTTTGGATTTGCCGCCGGAGGAATCAGACAACTATGAAACGCTGATGAAGCAGGCGGGCCTCTGCCATATTTATCTCGTCGCGCCGACGACGCCGGAAGACCGCATGGCCCTGATCGTCAAGCGCGGCAGCGGATTTATTTATTACATCTCGCGCGAAGGCGTCACCGGCATGCAAACCAGCGTGGCGGCAAACCTCGCGTCGCAGGTTGCCAAAATCCGGGCGCACACCAATCTGCCCATCGCCGTCGGCTTCGGCATCTCGAATCCGGCGCAGGCGAAAGCGGTCGCGGCGGCGGCGGACGGCTGCGTGGTTGGCAGCGCGATTGTGAACCAGATTGCCGAACACGGCAAATCGCCGGAACTCGTCGCCAAAGTCGGCGCGTTTGTGAAATCGCTGGCGGATGCGGTGAAAACTGTTTGAGCCACGGATGCACACAGATGAAACACAGATAAAGGCGGCTGAAAAAGATTTTTTGCTTCAGCCGGTGACGCAGCAGCTCATCGGTGCCGCCTTTGAAGTCCATAATGTTCTCGGCTTTGGGTTTCTCGAAAAAGTCTATCAACGCGCCATGCAGGTTGAACTTCAGACGCGCGGCTTGAAGGTGGAGCTCGAGCCGAAAATACCGGTTCAATTCAAGGGCGTCATTGTTGGTGATTATGCCGCCGACTTGGTGGTGGCGGATAAAATCATCGTGGAACTGAAAACCGACGCCGTTTATCAGGCCGTTCACGAAGCCCAGCTTTTGAATGAATTGCGCGGCACGGGCATCCGGTTGGGCTATCTGATCAACTTTGGCCGCGAGCGGGTGGAATACAAACGCCTGGTCTTTTGATTCCAATCTGTGTTTCATCTGTGAACATCTGTGGCTAAAAAATATTATGAAAACCAAAGCTGACCTCCACGATCGTTTCGTCATCATCATGGCCGGCGGACGTGGCGAGCGATTCTGGCCGTTGAGCCGCGAGAAAATGCCCAAGCAATTGCTCACGCTGCTCGGCAAAAGATCCTTTCTCCAATCCGCCGTGGACCGCGTGCTGCCGCTGGTGCCGGCGAAAAATATTTTCATCATCACCAACACCGCGCAGGTCGCCGCCGTCCGCAAGCAGTTGCCGAAATTGCCAAAGGACAACGTCGTGGCCGAGCCGATGGGCCGCGACACCTGCGCTGCCGTGACACTCGGCGCGGCGCTCGTCGGCGCGCGATCCACCACCGGCGTGATGGCCGTGCTGCCCGCCGACCATGTGATCCCCGACGAAAAAAAATTCCAGCGCGTGCTGGCCGACGCCTTTGCTCTCGCGGCGCGCGGCCAGGTGATTGTCACCATCGGCATCAAGCCGACCGAGCCGGCGACCGGCTACGGCTACATCCGCACCGGCCCGGAGCTGCCGCCGGCGGCGGGCGCAAAGGAAACCCGGACGATTTTTCACAAGGCCGAGCAGTTCGTGGAGAAACCGAGTTTTGAGAAGGCGATTGAATATGTCAACAGCGAGCAGTATCGCTGGAATGCCGGCATGTTCGTCTGGAGTTTTGTCACCATCACGAACGGGCTGGAACATCATCAGCCGGAAATGTTCGCCGCCTGCCAGCGCTGGTTCAAGGTCGCGAACAATCCCGCCAAACTTGCCAAAGTCCTGGCCAAGGAATATCCGGATATCAAAAAAATCTCGATTGATTTTGCGCTGATGGAAAAGGCGCAGAATGTTGTCGTGGCCGACGGCACGTTTGAATGGGACGATCTCGGCGCGTGGCCGGCGCTCGCGCGCCACGTCAAACAGGACGCCGAAGGCAACGCCGCCGTGGCGGATTTCATCCATGTGGACGCCGCGCGCAACATTATTTTCGACGCGCGCAGCAAAAATCGCCGCACGCCGATTGCGGTGGTCGGCCTGCGCGATGCCATCCTTGTGCAAACCGACGACGCCGTGCTGCTCGCGCACAAATCGCAGGCGCAAAAAATCAAGGAGCTGGTCAAGAAACTCGCCGAGGATGCGCGGCTGAAAAAACTGGTTTAGCCGGTTTCGGCCAGCGCCTGTTCCTCGGCCGCCAGCAGCGAGTCATGCATGGCTGGCGCATCCGTGGCCGCGCGCAGTTGATCGAGGATCGCGGTCTTCTGGGCCATGAGACAAATCCGGGCCATGGTGTGCAGATGGATCCGGTCGTCCTGGCAGCAAATCAAAAAAAACAAATCGGTCGGCTTGGCGTCGGGTGCGCCAAAATGGATTGGCTGCAGCGTGCGGCCAAGAACGATGAAGGAAGATTCAAACAGGTAAGGATCGGGCACGCGGGGATGCGGCAGCGCAAAACCGCCGGGCATTCCCGTGGAACAGAGAATTTCACGGGCTTCCAGACTGGTCATCAAATCCGGCGCGCTGCTCAAGTGCCCGGTCGTGGCCGCCAGCGCCACCAGCTCACGCAAAACGGAGGCTTTGGTTTTCGCCCGCAGAGCCGGGGCGATGAAGCCAGGCTGAATCATTTCCGGCAGGAGGGTTTGCCGGGGCAGGATTTCGCGAAAGTCGTGGGTGGATTTCCGGTGATATTCCAGCAGTCGCTGGTCAGGCAGGCGCAAGAGGCGTTGCGAGGCCCAAAGATCAATGGCGTCTTTGGAAAAAACAACTCGCTGGCCGCGCTGCTCGTGCGGAATCTCGTTGTGCTTGACGCGATGCGCGATGTCTTCCGGCGTCAGATGCAAATATTCCGCCACCGCTTCCAGACTGAGAATTTTATAAGCCATGTTCGGTTGCGATTATTAATTTTGCGGCAGAAATTTGTTGGCGAAACTCAGCAGGCGTTTGCCGGAAATTCTGAACCGCAGAAAATTTCGTTGGAGACCGGCAATTTTTTGGTGATGGTAATAGGTGATTTCCGAACGGATGTCGCGCAGGCTGGTGCAATCGGCCACGGCGCGGATGATCTCCAAATCCCGCTTGAAATAGGACCGGTTCAAGTGCCACCGCAGCCAGCCCAACAACCAGTAATAGCTGGGGAGACAGGCCAGCAGCACCTTTTTTTCAAAGGCTTCCGGGGGAATGCCCAGCCGGCCACAATAAATGACCCGCAATGTTTTTACAGCCGCAGCCATGATGGGATTTTAACGGGCATTGGTGATGCGTCAATAAAATCACCGGCGGCGGCTGCAACTGGGGATGGACAAAGCCCGGACGAAAACATAACTTCAATCCATCCCTGCACTGACGCATGACTGGCACAGAAAAAACTTGGTCAGAATCCGACGGGCAAAAGTTTCGTTGGATTTGCCGGACACAGCCTGGCCAAGCGCAACTGTCTTTTCATGCGAAGACTGCCGGGCGGAATTTGAATCCTTAAACTTATGAATAATTCTCCAACCAATCCCACCACCCGCCGCGAATTTTTATTGAACACCGGACGTTTCGCCGCCGTTTCCGCGCTCGCCGGCGTCGTCCTGCCGCAGGTTCACGCGGCCGAGAATGGTCTCACGCAAATTGCACTCATCGGCTGCGGCGGGCGCGGCACCGGGGCTGCGTTCAACGCCCTTTCGGTGAAACAGATTCCGCTCAAGCTGGTGGCGATGGCGGACGTTTTTCAAAACCGGCTCGACGGCAGTTATGATAATTTGAAAGGCGGTCCCGTCGGCGGCTTGGTGGACGTGCCGGCGGAGCGAAAATTCGTCGGCTTTGACGCCTATCAAAAAGCGATGGACTGCCTGAAACCCGGCGACATCGTGATCTTTACCACGCCGCTGGCTTTTCGCTGGGTGCATTTCAGCTATGCGATCCAAAAAGGTTTGCACGTTTTCATGGAAAAACCGTTGACGGCCGACGGTCCCACTTCCCGCCGGATGCTGAAGTTGGCGGCGGAGGCGACGGCAAAAAATCTCAAGGTCGGCGTCGGCTTGATGTCCCGCCACAATCGCGGAATGCAGGCGCTGGCCAATCGCATTCAGGATGGAGAAATCGGCGACCTGATTTTGCTGCGCGGCTACCGGATGCATGGACCGGGCGGGTCGGCGTATTCGACCAAATGGCCGGGCACGCCCAGCGAACTGCTCTGGCAAATTCAGCGCTTTCACAGTTTCATCTGGGCCAGCGGCGGCTGTTTCAACGATTTTTACATTCATCATGTGGATCATTGCTGCTGGATGAAGAATGCGTGGCCGGTCAAAGCCCAGGCGCTGGGCGGACGCCATTATCGCCAGAACTCCGACGGCGCGCCATTGGTGGATCAGAATTTTGATGTCTATTCGGTGGAATACACCTTTGCGGACGGCAGCAAGTTCATCATGGACGGGCGGTGCATCAACGACTGCAAGGAAATTTATTCCAGCTACGCGCACGGCAGCAAAGGCAGCGCCATCATCTCCAACTCTGGCGACTGCGGGCTGCCGTCGAGCACTTACAAAAGTCAGAATCCAGACCGCGCCAGCCGGCTTTGGGAATCCAACGTGCCGCCCGGCGAACAGGATCCTTATTTGAATGAATGGAATGATTTGATTGCCGCCATCCACAATGACCACCCCTACAACGAAGTGGAACGTGGCGTCTATGCCAGCGCGGTCAGTTCTCTGGGTCGCTTGGCCGCCCACACCGGGCAGGAAATCACCCTGGAGCAATTCCTCAATTCCGAAACGGAATACGCACCGGGCGTGGATAAACTGACGCTGAACTCGCCGGCGCCGTTGCTGGCCGATGCCACCGGCAAGTATCCCGTTCCGGAACCCGGCATTAAACGGAACCGGGAATTTTGAAACCATGCCTGGTTGACGTTTTCCATATGCGATCCGATGACTTTGGCGAAGCCCTGGCCGACCAGCGCCTTGAGCAAATCAATTTTCATTTGCCAAACGGCCTGCGTGCCGCTTAAAATCCACGCATGGATCTTGCGTCGGAGGAGCTCATTCCCACCCGTGCGACCCTGATAGCTCGCCTGAAAGACTGGCAAGATCATTCGAGCTGGCAGGAATTTTCCGAAATCTATTGGAACCTCATTTATGGCGTCGCCATCAAAGGCGGCCTGACCCCGTCGGAAGCCAAAGAAGTGGTGCAGGAAACGCTGCTGACCGTCGCCAAAAATATCCACGACTTTAAGTATGATCCCGCCCACGGTTCCTTTAAATACTGGCTCTTGAACATAACTCGCTGGCGCATTACCGACCAGTATCGGAAGCGCCCGCCGCGCGCCAGCCAACCGACTGCCGCCGACACCCATGACGATTGGCTGACCGAGATACCCCAGCAAAACTCGGAGTTTGATAAAATCTGGGATGCCGAGTGGGAGGTCAATTTGCTGGCCGCCGCCCAGGCCAAAACCAAACGGCAGGTAAATCCGCAGCAATACCAAATCTTCGATTTTTGCGTGCATAAAGAATGGCCGGTGGAACGGATTGCCAAGATGTTTGCCATTTTGCCCAGTCAGGTTTATCTGGCCAAACACCGCGTGGCGGAAAAGATTCGCCAAGAAGTTGAACGCTTAAAAAAAGAAATCCTCTGACGCGCGGCGGCCCGCCGATTCTGCCGCCGCCCCGCCGTCCGTGAACAATTCCGCTCCGGTTCGTTTTATTCCTTCACCCCAGTAAAACCGGTGGCCGCCGGCAAAAATGGCGGCTGGTTGGCTCGCCGGCATATTTCTCAATTTCTTTGCCGACCCCAAAATGCGGTTTTATTGGCAATTCAGCATTTTTTACCGGCCCGTGAAAAAAATCTGCGGCCAAATGCATTTTTTTTGAAAGATTCGCGTTTTTGAAACGTATTAGTAAGGGTAGATCGAGTGGTGCCCAAGTGCCGGTTCGAGTTTGTGTTTCGTTCACGAGCATCGTTGGGGCTTTTTATAATTTTACCAGCTCCGAACCCAAAAGGACAAGCGGGGATAACCGGGGGGCGGCCGGGGGCAAAGGACAATCTGGGCGGAACACTGGGTGGATGCGGGTGGATGATTAGGGCAGGAACGGAGCTGGTATTTATAAAAATTGGATTGCCTCAAACTGTTTTGCCCGCGCGGACGCAAATCTGACACCTTCAGGTGCTGATGAGAAAGCTCCGGAGCACCACGGCGGTTCAATGCGCGCAGCAATCCATCGGCAGGCCCGCCACCAGCGCCGGGCTGACGTAGGGTATGCCCAAACCGAGTCCGCGCAAAATCAGCAGGCCGGCCAGCAAACAAACCCCAACCGGAATCGCGCTCCGCAGCCGGACGCGCAGGCCGGGTGAAAATAATTTTCCCGAAAGCCCAATGGCCAGCATCGTCGGCAACGTGCCCAGACCAAACATGGCCATGTAAACCATGCCATCCGGCAACGTGCCACGCGCAACGGCTCCGGCCAGCGCAACGTAAACGAGGCCGCAGGGCAGCAGGCCGTTTAACATGCCGAGCAGCACCAGCGAACGGAAAGTCCGCTGCCGCAATTGCGCGGACATCGCGGCTTTCAAGCGCGCCACCAACCGCACGACGGGCGCGGACACGGAAATTTTTTTGGAGACGAGGAAGCCGGCCAGAATCGCCACGCCCAAGGCGATGGACAGCCAGCGTTGCAACCCGGCCAGAAAAATGGATTTGCCAACCAATCCGGCGACGATGCCCAGCAGGCAATAGGTTGTCACGCGGCCAAGCTGGTAAAGGATGCGCCCAGCAACAAAGCGACCGGGCCCGCCGGTCGGCACCGGCAGTGCGAGCAGCAATGGCCCGCACATGGCGGCACAATGCAGGCTGCCCAGCAGGCCCAGCGCGAAGGCGAATCCGAAATCCATTTATTTGGCGGCGATGGTGATTTTTTGTTCGAGGAAATAGTCTTCCCCGCCGGCCACCCATTTGACCCGCACCAGCCACAGTCCGGTGGCCAGTTTGGAAACATTCAAGCGATGCGTGCCGTCAGCCTTCGGTTCGAGCAGAAACTCGCGATCCAGCTTCGGCTCGGAGGGGCGGTAAAGTTCGATCGTGCCGGAAAATTTCTGCGCGAGCTGGGCGGCCGGTAAAGTGATGACCACCGAATCGCTGGCGGAATCATAAACGATGCTCGCACCGGATTTTTTCGCGCGGCTGCCGCCGTCAATCTGATTTTGAAATTTCAATTCCTGCTCGTAGTAATTGTCATTCACCAAATGTTCGCGATGCGTGGCGGCAATGACCACCACCGTGGCCATGCCGGCAAAGAACAGCACAAACGCGGCGATGATGCCGAACGGCCAAAGGTTGCGGGTGGAATTCATAATTAATTGCGCGGGCCGATAAACGCCGTTTTCAAGGTCTGCAATTTTTTGCCGCCGGAATAAACGCCGAGCACCAGCGCCGTGGTGCCGGATTTCATCGCCGCCGGATCAAGTTCGATGAGCACGGAACTTTCCGAAAGCTTTTGCGCGGCGACGACGATGCTCCCCTGCCCCATCACGCTCAAGCTGCCGGCGGGATTTTCCAGGCGCAGTTCCACCGGCATTTCACGCGAGGTTTTGTTGACCACGCGCACCGTGTAAAGATTGCTGTAATGGCCGTCGGGCATCTGCTGAAACAGCGAACCGGGCGCGCGCAAAACCGTGGCCTCGACATCCGAACGCAGGAACAGCATCAGCCCCAGCACCACCGACAAAACGAACAGGATGACGCAGTAGCCGGCCAGGCGCGGCGTGAAGCGCAGCGGTTCGCGGCGCTCGATGCCGTTGAGCGAAGCATAGCGGATGAGGCCGCGCGGCGAACCGATCTTGGTCATCACGGTGTCGCAGGCGTCCATGCAAGCGGTGCAGTGGACGCACTCCAACTGCGTGCCGTTACGGATGTCAATGCCGGTGGGACAGACCGAAACGCACTGGTTGCACGCCACGCAATCACCCAGCCCCGCGAAACGGCGCTCGCCGAATTTCTGGGCGCGCTTGAGCGGCGCCCGTTTTTCCCCGCGCTTGTGGTCATAGGCCACGACGATGGAATTTTCATCGAGCAGCACGGATTGAAAACGGCCATAGGGACAGATGAACGTGCAAGCCTGTTCGCGGAAGCGCGCGAAGATGCCGTAGAACAACAGTGAAAAGGCGACCATGAACGAGAGGCCGACGAAGTGACGCGCCGGCGGATCGGTGATGATTTGGGAAAGCTGCTGCCAGCCGATGAGGTAGCTCAACAGCACATTGCCCACGAGGAAGGAAAGCGCAAAAAAAATGGCGTGCTTGGAAATTTTCTTCGCGATTTTTTGCGCGTTCCAAGGCGCGCGGTTCAGTTCGCGCTGCGAAGGCGCGTCGCCTTCGATGAAGTATTCGATTTTGCGGAAGACCATTTCCATCATCACCGTCTGCGGGCAGGCCCACCCGCACCAGAGCCGGCCGAAGGCGGCGGTGAAAATAATCACGCCGGTAAAAAACACCAGCGTGGCGACGGCAAAGATGATCATGTCCTGCGGCCAAAAAATCTGGCCAAGCACCACGAACTTGCGCTCGACAATGTTCATCAGCAGCAGCGGATTGCCGTGGATGGTGATGAACGGCCCGGCAAACATGATGACCAGCAGCAGCCAGCTAAACCAGGTGCGCCAGCGGTAAAACTGTCCGCTCACTTTGCGCGGATACATCCACTGACGGCGGCCTTCGCGGTCGGCGGTGGCGATGTGGTCGCGGAAATCCGACCAGTCAACCGACTTGACGGAAGGCTCGTCATCCGGCTGCGGTGGCTTGTGAAGCTCTGTCACTGGCTCAATATAGGAAATTTCGGCCGCCCCTGTCCAGCCCGCCGCAAGGCGCATCCGCTGCCCGCAACTTGCCCATCACGGTTTTACCACGCCCGATCCGTGCCATGAACGCGGGAGCGGGAGCTGGAAAAAGAATTTTGTCTGATCTTTGCGCCTTTGCGTCTTTGCGTGAAAAGTTTTTTGCCTGGTGGCTGACCGCAAGGTCTGGCCGGCCACAAGGACCGGGGCAAAAGGCCAACGAGGGGAAATGATGAATGCAGAAGTATGAATGATGAATTACCGCCGTCGCGAGCCGGTTGCTGTTTTGTTTCATCATTCATCATTCATACTTCTTCATTTGCTTTTTGACCCACCGTGGCCACCGTCCCGCCCAGTTTCACACCAAGACTCTCCCGTCACTCGTTCTTTTTGGGAGTGGATTCTTGAAACTCTGGTTTCGGCTTAATTTTGAAGTAGCCGTCAGGGTCGGTGAATACGAGATTGTTGTTGCTCAAAAACAATTGCGCTTTTTCAACTCCCGAAGGCGCATTGACCAGCCAATAATACTTTTCGGGTTTGTCGCCAACTAGACGTTCGGCATGGGCAAATATGGTGAATTTTTTGTCCGGTGGGTATGAAAACGAAAACTTTCCGTCTGCATCGGTGACGGTTTTTTGCCCGAAAAAAGTTTGTGAAATATTTTCAAAGTAAATTTCAGCATTTGGGGTTGCGTTCAATTGGTTTTCGGCTTTTACAACACTTGCCTCAATTGGACCAATGCGCTCACTCAATTTTCTAATGTCTGACGCAATGTGGTCTTGCCTGTATCCGTTTTGTTCCAAAGCATTTTCATCCAGTAAAACTTGAAGATGTGATGTGACGAGCCCCATTCTAATACGAGATTCATAGCTCTCCCTGCTACTGTCCGCACGGCGGCGCAATTCTTGCCCTGCATTTTGTTCTTCCGTTAGCTCATCTTGGCGAATTTTAATTAGTTTTAGAATTGCTAGATAATTTGTTTCCTCTATGACCGCCAACCCCAAATATGGATCATCACCGACATCTACTTTATTGGTGGCAATCAAAAGGTTTCTGGCAAATTCATAATCACGTTGCCGAGAGGCAATTTCTGCATCGATTGCGGGCTGCTTTTTTTGAATGTATTCTTTCACAGCGTCTCTTTCAATTAACTGCACTTCGACCAAGCCAAGTTTTATATTTTCACCGCCGCGTGTGACGATGAAAGCTTGGCCTGATAGCGTAGTTTCTTTGGGCTTGCAGCCGATAAAAGACAGGAAAAAAAGAAGCACGAAGGCATAGAGGATTGTTTTCATACAGGACAAAACGAGATCAGAGTTTGCGGATTCTTGCTCGGAGTTCATT
>CAJAQO010000273.1 GCA_903944085.1 uncultured Verrucomicrobia subdivision 3 bacterium | reverse complement strand
TTTATTGCGAAATGGCGCGGTAGAATTTTTGCGGCGCGGCCAGGTTCGTGTCGCCAAAGGGAAACGGCGCGGTATTGGTGAAAATCGGCTGCCAGTTCGCCGAAGTCAAATTGGTGGCGGTTTGCACGATGTAATTTAAGCCTGCGCTGCCCGCAACGGTGAAGCCAAACTGGCCACCCGCAACTGACGGCGCAGTCAAAAGCGCGGGTGAGGCGGCGAGAATGGCCGTGCCGGAAACCGTGACCATGTCATAACGCATCGTTCCCGAGGTGCCGTAAGTCGTGCCGGCGGCAACGTAATTAGTGTTGGCCGTGCCCATGGCGGTGCTTTCAATTTCCGCGACAAAACGAAAAGCAAAATTGGTGTTGTTGCTCACTCCCGAAATCGCGGCGAGGCTGTTGGTTTTTACGGTGAAGCTGGTGCCATTTGTGAACGCGGCGGGAAAATCCGCAAAATCAATTCCATTCGTCGAGTATTGCAGGCGTCCGTATTTGCTGCCGGTATTGCTGGATTGCGAACTCCAACTGATGACGATATTTTGTTTGCCTGCGGTGCTGACGGCAAATTGCACACCGCGAGTTTTGTTGCCGGTTCCCTGCGCTGGATAAGTCGCCGTGTTCCAGCCGGAATTATCCGTGCTGCCCGCCGGATCAAATGTCGTGTCGCCCGTGGCAAAAGTCGCGGTGGCCCCGCCGATTAGCGCAGCGGTGCCGCTGCCAACTGACGGCACGGTTGAACCAGTGGTTGTGCTGCCATCCGGCGGGACACTATTAAAATTCCATTGCGCGAAAACCACCGGGTTGGTGAACAGAATCGCCAGCGTCGCCACCGAACTGGTCACGCTGCCGGCGAGGTTCGTGATGACGACAGAATAATTTCCCGCGTTGGTCTGCTGGACATTGGCGAGGACGAACGGATTGGTGATCGCTCCGGAAATGTTCGTGCCGCCGAGCAGCCATTGGTAATTCAGCGGCGGCGTTCCGCTCGCGGTCACGCTGAACGTCGCGACTTGTCCCGCCAGCACGTTTTGATTTTGCGGTTGAATCGAGATGGACGGCGGCGCATTGGTGACGATGAGAACCGCGTTTGAACTGGTGCTGCTGCCGGCAATGTTCGTGACGGTGACGGAATAATTTCCCGCGTTCGTGAGCTGCGCGCTGGTGAACGTGAAAGGGTTGTTCGTCGCGCCGAAAATATTTGTGCCGTTGAACAGCCATTGATAGCTCAACGGACTGGTGCCGGTGGCGATGACGGAAAAGGTGACGCTGCCGCCGGTGGCGACGGCCTGGCTTTGCGGCTGCGTGGTGATCGCGGGCGGATTGGTGACGACGATTGTCCCGCCGCCTGGAATGGAAAAATCTTTCAGCACCGCCATGTGCTGCGCGTTGGTGGAATCGCCAAACTGAACCGGTGCCACGTCACTCAACGGCGTGTAAACGGTGGAATCAAACACCAGCCCGTTCGGAAACGACTGCGACGGGAAAACGGTCGCGGTTTCAAAATTGGTGAGCGCGAAATTCGGCAGGACATAGTCGTGCGGATAATTGCGATTTTCGCTCGTGAAGGAATTGCCGTTGTTATCCGCCGGCACGGGAAAATCGCTCAAGTAGCTGTCGAACGTCGTCATGGTCGTGGCTTCCGTCCGGCTGCCGGTGTTGAAATCGCCGGCGAGCACCACCCAGGCGTTCGTCGGGAAATTGGCCTGCATCAAAGTTTGCAGCGCTGTCGCCTCGGCGGAGCGCGCGCCAGCCGAACTGGTGAGCAGATGCACGCTGACGACGTAAAGCGAGTTCGTGCCGGGCAACTGGATCTGCGCCCACGCGAAGCCGCGGTTGGGCGCGGACTGCTGTGCGTCCGCCCACGAGCCGGCGGCCAGAATCGGCCAGCGGCTGATGATGCCGTTCGGAATGTCGCCGCCGGCGGTGAACGGCTCGCGGTAATAAACAAAATTGGTGCCGAGCGTCCCGTCCAACAGGGCGCGAAAATCGGACGCGGCGTTGTTGCTGTAATTGAATTCCTGAATGCAAACCACGTCCGGTTGCAGGCCCTGCAAAATCCGCAGCGCGAAGGGCTGGTAGCTCTGCGTGTTGCCGTTCAAGTTGGCCGCCATGACGCGGAGGTTGACGTTGCTCTGGCTGTGGCCGGAATTCAGGAACAGACAAACGGCGGCAAGGATTGAAATTTTTCGACTCATGGACACCAAGGTGACAATGCTCATTATGAATTTCATTTAAGCGCCTTTTCGCGCTGATGCAAGAATTCAGTTTGGGACGATAATGTGAACTGGACGAGCGCAGTAGTTTTGTTATGATTCAGCCGTGCCGAACCACTCCAAAGGCGCGGGTCAAAACAGTCCCGCCAAAAATCCGCCGTTCGAGGAAGCGCTGCAAAAGCTCGAAGCCGTCGTCGAAGCGATGGAGTTGGACGATTTGCCGCTGGAAACGTTGCTGGCGAAATACGAGGAAGGCGCGAAGCTGGTCAAAATCTGCCAGGAAAAACTGGCCGAGGCGGAATTGAAGATTCAGCAGCTCGAAAAAACCGCCGGCGGCGAACTGAAACTGAAGCCGTTGGATTTGGCCGAAGAATAATTTTGAAACCACGGATGGACACGGATGGACACGGATTTTGAAAGCTGCGGCCGGCCGCAAAATTTTTATCCGTGTTTATTCGTGTCCATCCGTGGTTAATATGTTTTAAGATTTTATGAGTCGTTATCTCGACATGGTGGACGGGCCGGAGCATGTGAAAAAGCTCACGGTGCCGCAGTTGCAAGAGCTCGCCGGCGAAATCCGCACCGAGCTGATCGAGGGCCTCGCCAAAGGCGGCGGCCATCTCGGTCCGAACCTTGGCGTGGTGGAGCTGTCCATCGCGCTGCACAAGGTGTTCACCACGCCGAAAGATAAATTTGTCTGGGACGTGAGCCATCAGGTTTATGTCCATAAAATTTTGACGGGCCGGAAAAACCGTTTCCGCACGATTCGTCAAACGGACGGCTTGAACGGTTTTGCGCTGCGCACCGAGAGCGAGCATGACAGCTTCGGCGCGGGCCACGCGGGCACGGCGCTCTCCGCCGCGCTCGGCATGGCGGCGGCGCGCGACAAACGCGGCACGGATGAAAACGTCGTCTGCATTTTCGGCGACGCGGCGCTGACCAACGGCATTTCGTTCGAGGCGATGAACAACGTCAGCCACACGACGAAAAAATTCATCGGCATCCTCAACGACAACGAGTGGAGCATCGCCAAAAATGTCGGCGCGATTTCCGGCTATCTCAACCGGCTCATCACACATCCGCGCTACAACAAGCTGGCGAAGGATTTTGAGAATTTCGTCCGCCGGCTGCCCAAGGGCGGCGTGGCGTTGCAACTCGCGCATCGCGCGGAAGGCGGTTTCAAAGGCGCGATCACCAGCGTCGGTTTGCAGCAAACCCCGCAGGCGGTGGACACGGACGGTCGCGGCGGCTACGGCAGCCCGGTATTTTTCGAGGAAATGGGCATCCGTTATCTCGGCCCGATTGACGGCCACAATCTGCCGCTGCTCATCAGCACGCTGGAATTTGCGAAGCAGTGCGATCATCCCATCGTCATCCACGTTTTGACGCAGAAGGGCAAAGGCTACGAAGCCGCCTTGAAATTTCCTGAAAAATTTCACGGCCTCGGACCTTACAACGCCACGACCGGCGAGACGCCCGCGAGCAAACCCGGCACGCCGCCCGCGTATCAGGACGTCATGGGCCAGACGATGGTCAAGCTTTGCCAGGGCAATCAAAACATCGTCGGGCTCACCGCGGCGATGCCCACCGGCACCGGCATGAAGCACTTGGAGAAGGCCATGCCCGACCGCTATTTCGATGTCGGCATCGCCGAGGAACACGCCGTCATCTTTGCCGCCGGCATGGCGACGATGGGCTACCGGCCCGTCGTGGCGATTTATTCGACGTTTCTCCAGCGCGCCTACGATTGCATCCACCACGACGTTTGTTTGCAGGATCTCCCGGTGATTTTCTGCATGGACCGCGCCGGCCTTTCGGCGAACGACGGCCCGACGCATCATGGCTTGTTTGACATTTCGTATCTGCGCTGTTTCCCGAACGTCATCGCGATGGCTCCGGCCAACGAGGACGAACTCGCCGACATGATGTTCACCGCCACCAAGCAAAATCATCCGACCTTCATCCGCTATCCGCGCGGCACGGCGGAAGGCGTGCCGGTGAAAGCCGAACCGCAGTTGCTCGAAGTCGGCAAGGCGCTGGTCGTGCAGGATTTTGCGAACAACGGCAAACGCAAAGTCGCGCTGTTCGGCCTCGGCCCGATGAACGCCATCGCGCGCAAAGCCGCCGCGCAGCTCAATGCCGACGGCTACGACGTGGCCGTCATCAATCCGCGCTTCACCAAGCCAATTGACGCCGCGCTGCACGAGAAATTTGGGCGCGAGGCAGAGTTGATTGTGACGCTCGAAGACCACGTCCTCATCGGCGGCTACGGCTCGGCGGTGCTGGAACTCTTCAGCGAGCAGGCCATGAAGACGCCGGTGGTGCGCATCGGCTGGCCGGACCAATTCATCGAACACGCCACCACGCAGGACGAACTCCGCGCCAAATACGGCCTGTCCGTCGAGAATACCGTGGCGCGAGTGAAATCGCATTTCGGCGAAACTACGTCCACGACGAAGCTCATCGGCGGGGCGTAAATGACTTTAATTAGAGACCTCAAGGTGAACGATGATTTGAAATCTCTGGGGTCGTTTATTAACGAGGTCGAAAAACATATCACCATCAAGGAGCCAACGCTTTTTGCTGTGGGTGGCCGAGGCCATTATGAAAATCCTGCTTCAGATTTGCTCGCGTTTTTCTTCAGACCGAATGGCGAACACGGGCTTGGAAACTTATTTTTCTCAACCTATCTCGAATGTATTGAACAGCAGCCTCGTCAGTTCATGGATGTTGTCAGTGTCGAGCGGGAAGTAGTCATTGAGGGCGGTCGCATTGATCTGGAAATTTTGGGAAAGGATTGGTGTCTTATCATCGAAAACAAAATTCGTCATAAGCCATTTAATCCGTTTGGAAATTACGAGGCTCATGCAGATAAGTCAGGTAAAGGAAAGAAGCTCTTCTCCATCCTCTCACCACACAAAACCGACCTGCCGGAAGGAAGCGCTACCACAGGCCGCTGGAAACCCGTTTTCTATAAAGATTATTGCCAAAAACTACGGGAAAGAATGGCGACAAAGTTTTTTGATGCTCCATTTTCAAAATGGCACATTTTTGCTCGTGAATTTATTCTGCACATGGAAAATGAACTCTATAATCCGCCTATGAAACCAGAAGATGCAAAGTTTGTGGAAGAACACGCAGCCGAGTTTATCCAAGCTCGGAGCCTGCTTGAACAATATCCAGCTTATCTTGGTCAAGTTGTGGAAGAAATGGTTGAGAAGGAACTTGGCTATGAGATTGAGGTCAAACAAGGTTGGGCAATCTTTATAAGATCACCAAAAAACTAGGGAAATGCCGCCATTTGGCTCTGTTATCAAACGAATGATTACGGGTATCCCATCATTTCCACCGATGGATTTGATATTAGAGTTTATCCTGATGAGGGCGAATTAAAGCGCGGTCAAAGCAATGCCGACCAAAGCAATTTGCCAAAAGGTATGCGCGGTATGCGCGATGAAAATGGATATTACTGGGCAACAGAAAAGAGTTTCAAAGATCGTGACGAGGCAATCAAATTTACGATACCGCTAATCAAACTGATTGAACGCCCGCCAGCTTGATAAACTAACGTGGCCTTTTGCGCCGGCCACGTGGAATCGCCGACGTTGCAAAATCTTTTCGCGGACAGCAGCGACGCGACCTGTGCCGATAGAACCGTGACTCCCCGCCCCAACTTAGCCTGTATGTTAGTTGGTCATGCCTTGGCTGAACTAACC
>CAJAQO010000272.1 GCA_903944085.1 uncultured Verrucomicrobia subdivision 3 bacterium | reverse complement strand
CATTGGCGCCGCCGCGCTGGTGAAAGATTTATCGCCCATGATAAGGGACGCGAGCGATACGGCGGCCATCATCAGGGAGCTTGATCTTGTCATTACCATTGAAAGTTTTGTGGGACATTTGGCGGGCGCGCTCGGCAAGGAGTGTTGGATACCCGCCTCATTCTATGGCCGGGACTATCGGTGCGGACACACCGGAAGCGAATCGATCTGGTATCCCAAACACAGGCTTTTCCGGCAAGGCCAGCACGAAATATGGCAACCTGTGTTTGATCGTATCTGCGGAGAGTTGAAGGAGCGAACCTGTGACGACCATTGACCCATCGGGCGCGGCGGTAGGGCCGCGCATTATTCTGTCCGATCACGAGCGGCGCATTCTCATGATGGCGGGGGAAGGCGGTTGCCTTGCGGCTATTGCCGCGCACGAAAACACCATAGATCGGCTTGTGCAACTTGGCCTTATGGTTCGACACGATAAATTCAACAATGTCATATCGCCCGCCGGCCAAGCCTATCTGGATGGCTTGGAATCTGATCTGGACCGCTTGCTACGCCGCCTCATCAACGGGATCAAAGCGCAGCACGGATTGAAAGACGGCGACGACAACCCGTTTGTGCCAAAGGTGATAGAGGGAGAAAATGATGCCAGCTGAAATGAAACAGGTGTTTTCCTCCAATGTCGAGGCGGTTGGGTATGACGCAGCGGATGGCGCGCTTTATATCCAATGGAAATCCGGCAAAACTTCCAGATACAACGACGTGCCGCCTAGCGTGGCGCAGCAAGCGCAGACCGCGCACTCGGTCGGTCAATACGTTCACGCCAACATCAAGGGCCAATACGAGCATCAATATGTCTGAGACCGCAATGCCCGCGCCGCCGGTATGGCAACCGTTCGAGGACATGCGCGAGCGCATTGAACGCAACGCCGAGGTGTTTGCTGGCGCCTTTGTGGTGGTTTCGCCAGGAGGTAAGAAAATTGAAAACCTCATCATATCGCCAGACGCCAGCGAACCCCTGTTCTGGTCAAGCCTAAAGGGCATGATCGACGTTCGGTTGGCCGAGATCGCGGCGGAAGAGGCGGGCCAAGGACGCAGCGGTTTCGGGAGAAGGTAAATGCCGGGCTGGTCGCGCGCCAAAAGGCAGGCTTTTGAAAAAGCCTTTTATGTGTTTTTGGACAACACTTACATCGACTCCAAAGATACCGGCGGCCGCACTTGCTTGGGCAAGCACATCACATGGGGCCAGCGGCATTTTGTGTCGCGCATCTTGGATGGGTTGGAACAAGACATTCACGACTTCTATGTTCTGAAATCGCGCCAGCTTGGGCTTTCCACCATCAGCCGCGCGCTCTCCACCTTCTACCTCGGCGCCGTAAAAGGTCTCCGCGGCGCGACGGTTTTCGACACCACCGACAACCGAGATGAGGCTCGTCGAGAGATTGTCAACATGATTGAGGAGGTGCCAAAGTCGATGAAGCTGCCGGAGTTAACCGGCAACAATCGTGCGGGCATCGCCCTAGCCAACACTTCCTCGCTGGCATTTATGTCTGCCGGCGTGAAAAAATCCAAAACATCCGGCGGCTTAGGGAGGTCGCGCGGTCTCTCGTTCTTGCATGCGTCTGAAATTTGTTCATGGGACAACACCGAGGGCGTCGAGTCGCTTCGCAACGCTCTGTCAGACATTAACCCGGATCGTCTCTACATTTGGGAATCGACCGGGCGCGGGTACAATAGCTGGCGGGATATGTGGATTGAGGCGCGCAAAGACCCAGCCCATAAAATGTGCATATTTTTGGGCTGGTGGTCTAAGGACAGCCAGCGCATTGACCGCGACAATCCTGATTTTGAGCGGTACGGCATTCAGCCGCCGAACGAAAAAGAAACGAAAAAAATTCAAGAAGTCAAAGAGCTTTACGACTTTGACATTACGCCGGAGCAGTTGGCTTGGGTCCGCAAAAAAATGGACCCGGCGCAGGAAGGTGATGATGATGACGGAGACTTGGAAACCAAAATCATCCGGCTTCAAGAGCAGCCTTGGACCGAGCATGACGCTTTCCAGGTCACAGGCAGCGTGTTTTTTACGCATGAGGATTTGGACCGCGTAGCCTCAACGCAAACCAACAAAAAATTCAAGGCTTATTCGTACATCTGCGGCATGGAGTTCTACGACTGCAAGGTTATGCCGGCGTTTAATGCCAAAATGACTGAATTGAAGGTTTGGGAGCCGCCGGAAGAAGGGTCGGTTTACATTGTCGCAGCGGACCCGGCCTATGGTCACGACGACAGAAACGACCGCAGCGCCATCCAAGTCCTGCGCGCTTATTCAGACGGCCTGGATCAGGTGGCGGAATATGCGTGGCCGCTGGTGAACACCAGTCAATTCGCGTGGGTGATCGCCTCGCTTCTCGGTTGGTATGGCGGCGAACGGTCAGAGTGCTATTTCATCCTAGAGATGAACGGGCCGGGAGAAGCTGTGTGGAACGCCTTTAATGCACTCAAAACGCAAGTCCAGTTTGGTTATCACAAAGAACAATTTCAGGAGCGGGGCCTTGAGGCGATTTTCAGGAACGTCAAAAATTACATCTACACCCGCTCAGACAGCATGAGCGCCGGCCACACATGGCAATGGCAGACGCAGACGCGGCTCAAAATCTCAATCATGGAGCGGCTTCGTGATTTCGTCT
>CAJAQO010000271.1 GCA_903944085.1 uncultured Verrucomicrobia subdivision 3 bacterium | reverse complement strand
GTCGGCGGCTATGTGGCGAGTCCCGCCGGCGGCGTGGATTGGATCGCCGTGACGACCGCGAAGATGCTTGGCTGGACGGCGCGTTCGTTCGCCGAAAAAAGATTCCATCATTACCGCTCCATGGGCACGGCGGAAAAAAGCCCCGTCGCCGCGCTGTTCAGTTACGGACAAAAAGATTATTACCTCGGCGGCTCGCCGGTATGGCAACTGTTCCGCGTGACGTTTCGCCTGTTGAAAAAACCTTATGTCGTCGGCGGCTGCGCCCTGTTTTGCGGCTATCTTTGGGCGGCGGCCAAACGCGTGAAGCGGCCCGTCTCGCGCGAACTGATGCAATTTCACCGGCGGGAGCAGATGAAAAAACTGCGGGGGATTTTCCGTTCGTTACTGCGCTTGAAAAAAGCGGACAGTTTTTCCGCCGCCCGCTAGGCCGGGCGGCGGAACAGTCGTAAAATGGATTGCCTGATGAAAGGAATTAGCCAAAATAACACAGTTTCCCGGACTCGGGACACTCGCAAGCAGACACAATTATGAGCACAAACAAAACCCAGACCATGGACGAGGCGTTTTTTGAGGAATACACGTCGCATGACGCCATCCTGAAATACACCCGCGCCACGGCCGGCAACGGCATCAGCTACTTGCTGGACCACGATTACAAGGACATCTACCTGCGCGCGCTCGAAAATCTGCCGTCCGCCGTGAAGGCGCGCGGCATCCGCATGTTGGAATTCGGCTGCGGCGGCGGCATGAATCTCGTGCATCTCGTCGCGGTATTGACGCAGGCGGGCATCAAGATTCAAAAAGCCGTCGGCACCGATTTTTCGCCCGTGCTGATTGAAGCCGCGAAACGCGAATCGAAAAATTATCTCCGCCCGGAAGACCAGGGCCGGATCGAATTCCACATCGCCAAAAACGAAAGCATCATCAATGACATGGCCGCCGCGACGGGCGCCGAGCGCGCGACGCTGTTGAATTCGTTCGATTTCATTCTCGGCGTCAACACCATCCGGTATTGCCATCACCACGACCGCGAACTGGACTGCGCGAAAAACATCCTGGATTTGCTCGCGCCGGGCGGCGTGTGCGTGAACATTGACATGAACAACCGCTTTCCCGCGTTCCGCAGCGCCCTGAAAAAGAAACTGAGCGGCAGCACCGTTGAAGAGTGCTACATCCCGTCGCTGGAAGAATACGTCGCGCCGTTCGAGCAGGCCGGCTTTGAAATTCTGCGCCGGGAGCATTTTTGCTGGGTGCCGCACTCTGGCGGTCCGTTCCTTTGCGGCGTGATGCGCGCCTTGTCACCGGTGTTGAGCACGGTGGCACCCACGCGTGCCATGCGCTCGCTCGTAGTCGCGCGCAAACCGGCGGCAGCCCGGTGATTTTCGCGTGATGGAAAATGCCTTGATCCTGGTTGAGCCGGCCGAAATGTCCGCGGCTGGCAGACTGGAAAAAGTGCTCGCGGTTTTCGGCATCGCCAGCCGCCGACTGACCGTGCCGGAATTTTTGGCGGCCGCCACCGTTGCCGATGAAAAATTAAAATTCCGGCTGCTCGGCACCGCCGCAGTTTTCTTGAAACTAACGGCGGCGCTGGAGGAAAATTCCGCCGCCGGCGCAAATTGGCGGCAAGCCGTGCATTCCGCCTTTATTTTTTCCGGCGACGATCCGACGTCGTTTGAAAAGCTGGCGAAGCAACTCACGCGCGACGACCAAACCCGGCTAGTGACGGTGAGCCAGGGTGCAGAATGGCGCGTGTCGGATCAGCTTCCTGAGTTTTGCCAAGTCATGAGCGGCCTGCGCGTGACCGCCGTGAATCAGGCTGATCGCGCGCTGGTTTTTGACGCCGCCAAATCCAACGCGGCAAAAATTATCGTCACGGAAAAGACGGCGGCATTGCTCTGGCTGGAATTTGAATCCGTGCCGGTTTTTCTTTCGACCGCTGGCATCATTGACGTGGATGCGCCTTTGGCCGCGCGGGTCTTTGACATCCGCCCGCATTTCCTCGCCGCCGTCCCGGTGGTTTTGTATGCGAAATGGGCGTTCGCCGAAAGTTGTTGGAAGGCACCGGAAGTGAACGCGTGTCTCGTGATTGACGATCCGCTGTTGCAGCCAACCTACGGCTATGTCAACTACGCGAAATTTTTATCGCTGATGCAGCGTCATTCGTTTTCCACGAACATCGCTTTCATTCCGTGGAACTGGGCGCGCAGCCGACCAGAAGTCGTGCGGCTGTTTCAGAAACATCCTGAAAATTTTTCCCTGTCCGTGCATGGCTGCGACCATACCGCCGGCGAATTTGGCCGCCGCGAAAAAAGCTGGCTGGCGCGGCGCTCCACGCAGGCGCTGGAACGCATGGAACGTCACGCGGCAAAAACTGGAATTGTTCATGACCGCGTCATGGTGCTGCCGCAGGGAGTTTTTACCGACGACGCGCCGGGCGTCTTCAAGCAAAGCGGTTTTTCGGCGATTGTGAACAGCGAAGTTTTCACCACCGACCCGCAACCGCGCCCGATCACCATCGCTTCGTTCTGGGACGTGGCCGTGATGGACTACGATTGTTTTCCGATTTACACGCGGCGCGAGCCGACGGAAGGCGTGGAAAATTTCGCGTTTGATATTTTGCTGGGCAAGCCTTGCATCGTGCTCATTCACCATGATTTTTGCTGGGACGGTTGCGACCGCTTGGTGAAAGCCATCAACCAAATCAATGCGCTGCCCGGCAAAATAAACTGGCGCAGCCTCGGCGAAGTGGTCCGGCGCGGTTTCCGCCAAAAAGTTTTGGCGGACGGCGGAATCGCTTTGGAAATGTATGGCACCGAACTGCGGTTGGAAAATCATTCGCCGCAGCCGCAGCGGTTCATGGTCAGCAAACGCGAAACCGAACCGGCGCTCATCCAGGAAATTCTGGCGGACAAAAATCCGGTGGCCTGGAAAAATTCCGACGGGCGCGTGATTTTCCAGGTCGAGCTTGGCCCCGGCCAAAGCCAGATTATTAACATAAAATTTCACGCAATGGACAATCCGCAACCGGCGGCGGACGGAATTTATTACCGTTTCAAAACCGGGTTGCGCCGGCATCTTTGCGAGATGCGCGATAACTACGTCACCAAAATCAAATTCGCCATCCGTCCGCCGACGGCCAGCTAAACCATGTCAGCCGCAAATTCATCCAGTGCTGCGGAACAGTTGCCGGTGATTCTCAAAAATTTCACCGGCTGGCTGGAGCGTTACGGCGAAACGTCATGGGATCACCAGTCGTTTTACGCCGGGCCGTTTGGCAGCCGCGCGAAGCGACTTTATTACCGGCATAAGCTGCTCGGCACAGCGGCGGTCGCCCCGATGGTTTTCAGCGAGGCGCTGGTGCCAGCGGCCCGGCGCTTATTTCACCAGCGCATCCGGCTGCCGATTGCCGACGCGCACTATGCGATGGGTTTTGCGTTTCTGCACGAGGCCACCGGCGAGGCGGCGGCGCTCGAAAAAGCGGTTCATTTTCTGGAAGTGCTGAAAAAAACGCGCTGCACCGGCTACAAGGAATTTTGCTGGGGCTATCCGTTCGACTGGGTGTGGCGCGGCGGCACCATCGCGGCGCAAACGCCGCTGATCACGACCACGCCCTACGCGTTTGAAGCATTTCTGCAAGTCCAACAATTGCGTCCGCGCGACGAATGGCTGAACATCCTCACCTCCGCAGCGCGCCACGCCTGCACGGATATTCAAGACACCGCATTTTCCGAAAATGCCAGCACCTGTTTTTACGCGCCCGGCGTCGAGGGCAGCGTGGTCAACGCCTCCGCTTATCGCGCCATGCTGCTGGTGACGGCGGCAAAAGTGCTCAACCGTCCCGAGCTGTTGGACATCGCCGCGCGCAATGTGAATTTCGTTTTGGAAACGCAGAAGCCCGACGGCTCGTGGCCTTACGCGATGGACGGGGTGCGCGATTTTGTGGATCATTTTCACACCTGTTTCGTGATGAAGGCGCTCGCGAAAATTCACCGGCTCAACGGCGATCCGCGGATTCTCGCCGCGCTGACGAGCGGCGTGGATTATTACCTAAAAAATCTTTTTGGCGCGGACGGGATGCCGCGGCCGTTTTCCAAGGCGCCGCGTTTGACGGTTTACAAATGCGAGCTTTACGATTGCGCCGAGGCCATCAACCTGTGCTTGCTGCTGCGGCAGGATTTTCCACAAATGGAAAAAACCTTGAAAACCGTGGTCGGCGGAATTTTGCGAGATTGGATCAAGCCGGACGGCTCGTTCCGCTCGCGCAAACTGATTTCCGGCTGGGACAACGTGCCGATGCACCGCTGGGCGCAGTCGCAGATGTTCCGCGCGCTGGCGTTTTATCTGCGCGAAGAAAAATTGGCGGCGGACAAAAATTGAAATCTCATGTGCGGCATTTGCGGACAAGTTAAAATCGCGAGCGACGAACCGGTGGATCAGGAATTGATCCGGCGGATGTCGCGGACGCTGTTTCATCGCGGCCCGGACGACGAAGGTTATTTCTTCGACCGCTCGCTCGGCTTTGGTTTCCGGCGACTTTCAATCATTGACCTGGCCGGCGGGCATCAGCCGATGGCCGACGCGGAGGAATCGGTCTGGATCGTTTTCAACGGCGAGATTTACAATTACAAGGAGCTGCGCGCCGAACTCGAAGGTCGCGGCCACAAATTCCGCACCAGCTCGGACACGGAAGTCATCATCCACGGCTACAAGCAATGGGGCAATGACGTTTTCAATCATCTCAACGGCATGTTTGGCGTGGCGATCTGGGATGTGAAAAAAAAGAAGCTCGTCGTC
>CAJAQO010000270.1 GCA_903944085.1 uncultured Verrucomicrobia subdivision 3 bacterium | reverse complement strand
CCGCAATGGGGCGAGCATCGGGCGCGCTACTGGCTCGACGCGGCGCGTTACGGCGACACGCACGGGATTCATTTTGATAATTTCCGCGAGATGTGGACGTATCGCGACTGGGTCATCAATGCCTTCAATGCGAACATGAAGTTCGATGAATTCACCATCGAGCAACTCGCGGGTGACCTGCTACCCAACGCGACGCGCGACCAGAAAATCGCCAGCGGCTTCAACCGCTGCAATGTCACGAGCAACGAAGGCGGCGCGATTGACGAGGAATATCTGGTGCTTTATGCGCGCGACCGGACGGAAACCACCTCGCAAGTATGGCTCGGCCTGACCACCGGCTGCGCGGTTTGCCACGACCACAAATACGATCCGCTGCCGCAAAAGGATTTTTATTCGCTGTCCGCGTTCTTCAACAACACCACCCAGAAAGCAATGGACGGGAATATCAAGAACACGCCGCCGGTGCTGGTGATTCCCAAGCCGGAAGACGAACAGCGCTGGGGCGAGCTGCCGGGCGCTGAAACCGCCAACGAAAATAAAATTTCGCAGCTCAAGGAAGTCGCGCACGGTGAATTTACGAACTGGCTGGCGCAGCCAGATTTCACGGCGCTGAAAACGAATGTGCCGACCGACGCGCTGGCGTTTCGCGCGCCGCTGGATGATGGCGGCACGAACGGCGCGAAATTTTTTGCCGGCGGCGCGGAGCAAAACTTGGCGTTCGCCACGAATGCAGTCTGGCAGGACGGCGCGATTTCAGCGCTGGCATTCACGACCACCAAAACCCCGGTGCCGCCGCTGCCGGGCGTCGGCGATTTTTCGCGTGACGAGGCGTTCAGCTATGCCGCTTGGGTTAAGTTGGACGGCGACATGGGCGGCGCCTTGTTTGCGCGGATGCAGGATAAGGACGGCAATTATCGCGGCTGGGATTTGTGGCTGGAAGGCGGCAAGCCGGCGATTCACATCCTGCACAGCTGGCCGGATAACGCGATCAAAGTCATCGGCAAAAAAGAATTGCCCAAAGGAAAATGGAATCACGTTTGCGTGACTTACAATGGTTCTTCCAAAGCCGGCGGCGTGAAGATTTACATCAACGGCGAACTACAGGAAGTGACGCTGGACAAAGATTCGCTCACGCAAAACATTCGCACGACCGCGCCGTTCAAGATCGGCCAGCGCGACACGAGCGGAATGGTGGCCAAAGCGGGCTTGCAGGATTTGCGGATTTACGCGCGGGAACTGAATTTTGATGAAGTGCAAAGCCTGGCAGTCGCCCAGCGCATGAAATGGCTCGCGAGCCTGCCGACGCTTAAGCCCAATGAAAGCGAGGAGTTATTTGGACTGTGGTTGAGCAAATTGGATGCGCCCTATCGCGCGGCGGTGGAAGTGAAAGCGCAGCTCGCCCAGGAGGAAAAAGAAATTCGGATGCGCGGCACGGTGGCGCATATCATGCAGGAACGGACGAACGCGCCGGAGGCTTTCGTCTTGTTTCGCGGGCAATATGATCAGCGCCGCGACCGCGTTACACCCGCCACGCCGTCGGCCTTGCCGCCAATGCCCGCCGATGCTCCGCGCAACCGGCTCGGTTTTGCGCAGTGGCTGGTGCGGCCGGAAAATCCGCTCACGGCACGCGTGACCGTGAACCGTTTCTGGCAGGAACTTTTTGGCACGGGCCTCGTCAAAACGGCGGGTGATTTCGGCGTGGCAGGCGAGCCGCCCTCGCATCCTGAACTGCTCGACTGGCTGGCGGTGGAATTCCGTGAATCCGGCTGGGACGTAAAACACATTTACAAATTGATGGTCATGTCGGCGGCGTATCGGCAATCCGCCATGACAACGCCGGAAAAATTGGAAAAAGATCCGCAGAACCGATTGCTCGCGCGCGGTCCGCGTTTCCGCATGGATGCCGAAATGGTCCGCGACACCGCGCTCGCGAGCAGCGGTTTGCTGGTCGAAAAAATCGGCGGGCCGAGCGTGCGGCCATATCAGCCGCCAGGCATTTGGGACACGGTCGGGATGCCCCAAGGCGACACGCGAAACTACGTCCAAGATCATGGGGAAAACTTGTATCGCCGCAGCGTTTATACTTTTTGGAAACGTCAGGCGGCACCAGCTTCGCTGGAAATTTTCAACGCACCTTCGCGCGAAACTTGCACCGTCCGCCGCGACCGCACGGACACGCCGTTGCAAGCGCTGGTGACCTTGAATGATCCGCAATTTGTCGAAGCCGCGCGGCACCTGGCGCAAGAAAGTTTGGAGAACAAAACGGACCGTTTAGATTTCATGGCGGAACGGCTGATTGCGCGCCGATTGACGCCGAAGGAAAAAAAGATCGTGGAAGCAGATGCCGGTGATTTGCTGGCGCACTACCAAGCCGAGCCGAAAGAGGCGGAAAAATTATTGGGTGTCGGCGACTCCAAGCCGGATGCGAAACTGGATGCGCCGACGCTCGCGGCTTACACGATGGTGGCGAATGAATTGATGAACCTCGACGAAACCCTGAACAAATAAACCATGAGTTTTTTTCCGGAATTCAAACCGCAGCCGGTGTTCGAGGATTATGTGCGCTACGAGACGCGCCGCCAGTTTTTCAAGCGCGGAGCCAGTTTGCTGGGCACGGCGGCGCTGGCCGCGCTCGCGCCGAATTTACTTTTTGCCGACGACAAAAAGGCCGCCGCCGCCGGCGATGCGCAGAAAATGCTGCGCGCCATCGGCCCGCATTTTCCGCCCAAGGCGAAGCGCGTGATTTATTTGCACATGGTCGGCGGACCGTCGCAACTGGATTTGTATGATTACAAGCCCAAGCTCGGTGATTTTTTTGACAAGGATTTGCCGGATTCCATCCGCATGGGCCAGCGGATCACGACGATGACGAGCGGCCAGAAGCGTTTGCCGATCGCGCCGTCAAAATACAAATTCGCGCAATACGGAAAGAGCGGCATGTGGGTCAGCGAACTGCTGCCATGGACGGCAAAAATGGTGGACGACTTGTGCTTCATCCGCTCGATGAACACGGACGCGATCAATCACGAACCGGCAATCACGTTCATGCAGACGGGCAATCAAATCACCGGCCGGCCGTGTATCGGCTCGTGGATTTCCTACGGGCTGGGTTCGCTGAACGAAAATTTGCCTACGTTTGTGGTGCTCATTGCCAAGTCCACGAACACCGAGCAATTGCAGGCAATTGGCGCGCGGCTGTGGTCATCCGGATTTTTGCCGGGCGAACATTCGGGGGTTTCCTTTCGCACGGCGGGCGATCCGATTTTATTCATCAACAATCCCGCCGGCGTGGACGACAAAGTCCGGCGCAAAACGCTTGACGGTTTGAAGGCGCTGAACGAAATGAATTTTCGCAGCCTCGGCGATCCCGAAACCCACACGCGCTTGCAGCAATACGAACTGGCGTTTCGGATGCAGGCAAGCGTGCCGGAACTCGCGGATGTCTCGCACGAATCCGACGCCACTTACGCGCTTTATGGCGACGACGCGAAAAAGCCCGGCACATTCGCGAACACGGCGCTGCTGGCGCGGCGGCTGGTGGAACGCGGCGTGCGCTTCGTGCAGATTTATCACAACAACTGGGATACGCACTCGAATGTCAGCGGACGGCTGCCATCGCAATGCAAAGATGTGGACCAGGCGTGCTACGGCCTCATTCAAGATTTGAAAAAACGCGGAATGCTCGACGACACGCTGGTCGTCTGGGGCGGCGAATTTGGGCGCACGATTTATTCGCAGGGCGAACTGACGAAAGAAAATTACGGCCGCGACCATCATCCGCGCTGCTACACGATGTGGATGGCGGGCGGCGGCGCCAAACCCGGCTTGGTCCACGGCGAGACGGATGATTTTTCCTACAACATCGTCAAAGACCCCGTCCATGTTCACGATTTTCACGCAACCGCGCTGAAGCTGCTCGGCTTCGACCACCTGCGTTTCACTTATCGCTACCAAGGCCTCGACCAGCGGCTCACTGGCGTCGTGCCGGCAAATGTCATTGACCAGTTAATCGCTTAACAAAAAATAAATCCATGAATCCCCAGCCATTGAACCGCCGGAAATTTTTGAAACAAACCGCAGCCGTTACCGCCATCGGCGCGGTCGCGCCTTATATTTTGGCGAGCGACAAGTCTGGCACTCGTCTGCCGGTCGTCGGTGTGGGCGAGCAGCAATACGAAGTCATCCACGATTGGGGCGAACTGCCGGCCGGCCACGTTTATGGCAACACGCACGGCGTCGCCGTGGATGCGCAGGGCGAAATTCACATCAAGCACACCGTCGGCAAAGGCGCGACGATTGAAGACGCGGTTGTGGTATTTGATGCCGACGGAAAATTTGTCCGCTCATGGGGCAAGGAATACAAAGGCGGTGCGCACGGGCTGCATTTGAGCCGCGAGGGCAACGAAGAGTTTTTTTATTTGTGCGACCCGAAGCGGCATTTGTTCGCCAAGACGACGCTCGCGGGCAAAGAGCTTTGGCGCAAGTGGGCGCCGGAACAATGCAACGGCTACACCATGCCGGATGAATTTAATCCCACCAACATTGCCATCGCGCCGAACGGGGATTTTTTTGTCGCGGACGGCTACGGCAAGAGTTTCATTCATCAATACGACCGCGATGCGAAATATATCCGCAGCTTTGGCGGCAAGGGCAAACAAGCCGGGCAGACAGATTGTCCGCATGGCTTGATGGTGGATCTGCGCGGCGAACAACCGGTGTTAGTGGTGGCGGATCGCAGCAACCGACGGCTGCAAAATTTCACGCTCGACGGACAGCACCTCAACTTCGTCACCGATGAACTGCGCGCGCCGTGTCATTTCCATACGCGCGGCGAGTTGATGGTGATTCCCGATCTCGAATCACGCGTCACGCTCTTCGACAAAAACAACAAGCTGGTCGCGCACCTTGGCGACGGCGGCTCTTATCAAGGCATCCGTGATCAGCCGCGCGATCATTTCACGCCGGGCAAATTCGTCGCGCCGCACAGCGCGTATTTTGATCATGCCGGAAATATTTTTATCGTCGAATGGGTCGAGGTTGGCCGCGTGACGAAGCTGCGGAAAATCGCCTGAAGTCAAAAAAAGAACGAACGCCGACGTTTGGCGTTCGTTCACCCGTTTACTGCGGAAGCGGTTGATTAAATTCCGCGACCGCGCACGAAGCCGATGCACTGGGCGGCGTCAACCACGTTGTCTTTCCAGTTGTATTCGTATTCGATGGAGACGTTGCCGACAAAATTCTGCCGCTTCAGTTCGGCGACAATCCCAGCCACGTCGCACACGCCGGTGCCGGCGGGCACATCGTGGGAGTTTCCCGTCATGTCATTCATATCGTGGAGATGCACGCTGATGATATGGCCCTCCAAAATTTTCAGGCAGTCAACCGGCTTCAAGCCGGATTGCGCCCAATGGCCGGTGTCGGCGCAGGAGCCGATGCGCGCGTCGCGGTCCTTGACCACGCTCAAAACATAATTCGGGTCCCACATTTTGTAGCCGGGATTGTTGGGCTGGCGCTGATGATCGTGAAAGCCCACGCGGATGTCATATTCCTTGACCAGCTTTTCAATCGTGTCAATCGCGTCCACGGATTCGGTGGTGATGCCGTAAAGCTCGAAGGTCTTGGCGAACTCAAAAATCTTCCGCGCGCCGGCCTCGTCCTTGGGAATGCCGACGACGCCATAATTCACGGCGCGGACGTGGCGTTCCGCGAGCTTCGCCTTGACGGCGGCGATCATCTCGTCGCTGGCATTGTGATCAAATTTCACATCGGGCTTGTCCGGGCTGAATTTCTGGCCGGGATAAAATTCGATGACTTTGCCGCCAGCGGCGGCGGTCTTGTCAATCGCCTCCATGACGGAATATTGATTAAATGTCCACGACTGGCAACCGATGGCGATGCCGCCGGTCTGGCAGCTTTCGGGAATGGGCGTGGCGTGGACAGTGAGGCCCGCGAAACTGAGCGCGGCGACCAGCGGAACGAAGTGAAGTTTCATGTGATGTTTTTTGTGAATGCAGTTGTCATATTTTTCAGCCCGACTGGCCGGCACAAATAAACCAGGCAACGCCGGGCTGAATCTTGGATGAGCCGGAGAATTACCAGAGTTTCGCGCGTTTGACCAGCGTCAAGTGCGGCGGTGCCAATTCTCCGTTGGCTTTTCGCGGGCCGCCTGCTAATTTTCGCGCCCATGCCCGACCCGGCCAACACCATGCCCCCGTCCTCCAAGCTGCAGGTTTTTCTGCGCCGGCTGGTGTCCTCGGTGATTCTCTGGACGGTCATTCTCGCCGCCATGTTCTCCGGCAAACGCTTCATCGCCGAGGGCGTTTTCCTGCTGATCGTGGCCTTTCTGGCGCTGGCGGGCCTGGTGGAATTTTACGGGCTGGCGCAAAAGCGCGGGCTGGCCTGCTTCAAAATCTCCGGCGTGGTTGGCGGCGTGCTGCTGATGGTGGGAACTTTCCTGAATGTCACCGGCCACCTCGGCACGGCCAACGGCTCCCCGGCGCGGGTGAACGATTTTGAAACCAGTTTCCTGATTTTATTTGTCCTCGGCCTGGGTATCCGCCAGCTTTTTTCGAAATTAAATCCCGCCGGTCTGAGTGCCATTTCCGTGACGCTGTTCGGCCTGATGTATGTGCCGTGGCTGCTGAACTTCATTCAGAAAATCAATTTTTTCCCGCACGTCGAAGGCAAATACTTTCTGCTCTATTTTATTTTGCTGACGAAATTCAGCGACATGGGCGCGTATGTCGTCGGCTCGTTGATTGGCCGGCACAAAATGATCCCGCGCATCAGCCCCGGCAAAACGTGGGAAGGCTTTGTCGGCGCGATTGTCGTCTCGACCGGCGCGAGCCTGGCGTTCGTGCATTTTTTCGGCAGCCACATGGCGGGCATGAACACTTATCACGCCATCGTGCTCGGCATGATCTTGAGCATCACGGCGGTCATCGGCGATTTGATCGAGTCGCTGTTCAAGCGCGAATGCGGCGCGAAAGATTCCGGCAGCCTCCTGCCCGGCATCGGCGGCATTTTGGATTTGCTCGACAGCCTGTTGTTCAATGCGCCGATCATGTATTTGTATCTGCGACATGTCCTTGTCCCGTGAATTTACGATTTGCGATATGCGATTTACGCGCCTCCACCAATTAGCCCCGGCCCGGCCAAAATCACCCGCTCGCCAACCCGCTCGTAAATCGTATATCGTAAATTGGAAATGAAAAACGTCGTCTTACTCGGCAGCACCGGCAGCATCGGCACCAGCACGATCAAAGTCGCGGAAGATTTGCCGGACCAAATTCGTCTCATCGGCCTCGCGGCCGGCGGCAACGCCGATTTGCTCCTCGAACAGACGCGCAAACACCGGCCCGCCGTCATTTCCATCAACGACCCGGCCAAGGCCAGGGATTTGCAAAACACGCTCGGCGCCAGCTGCGAAGTTTTTTGCGGCAACGAGGGCTTGCTGAAACTCGCCACGCTGCCGGCGGCGGACATCGTTCTGATTGCCATCGTCGGCACCGCCGGCTTGCAGCCGGCGCTCGCGGCGATTCGCGCGGGCAAGGACATCGCCGTCGCGTCAAAAGAAATTCTGGTGATGGCCGGCGAAATCGTGATGAACGAGGCGCGCAAACACGGCGTGCGCGTGCTGGCGGTGGACAGCGAACATTCCGCGATCTTCCAATGCCTCGACGGCAAGCCGACGAATTCCGTCCGCAAACTTTTGCTGACCGCGAGCGGCGGGCCGTTCCGCAGCCAAACCGACTGGCCGAAAGAAAAATTTTCCGAGATCACCGTCGAACGCGCGCTGAAACATCCGTCGTGGGTCATGGGCCGCAAAATCACGATTGATTCCGCGACGCTGTTCAACAAGGGACTCGAAATGATCGAGGCGCGGTGGCTGTTCGCCATCGAGATGGCGCGCGTCGGCGTGGTGGTGCATCCGCAAAGCATCGTGCATTCGATGGTGGAATTTGTGGACGGCTCGCTCCTCGCGCAGCTTTCGACGCCGGACATGTGTTTGCCGATTCAATATGCGCTGACCTATCCTGACCGCGCCGCGAGCGACCGCGTGCAGACGAATTTTCCCCGGCTCGGCACGCTCACGTTTGAAGAGCCGGATTTGGAAAGATTCCCGGCCATCGAACTCGCGCGCCAGGCCGGCGAAATCGGCGGCACGCTGCCCGCCGTGCTGAATGCGGCGAACGAAGTCGCGGTGGCGGCGTTCCTAAACCGCAAAATTAATTTTCCGCAGATCACCGAAACGGTCCGCCGCACGATGGCCGCGCACGCGCTGGTGGCGCAGCCGACCCTCGACCAAATTCTCGCCGCCGATATTTGGGCGCGGCGCATGGCGGAAAAATAAACGGCATCCGAAACCGGGCATGAAGGAACGCCGGCGTCCGCCGCCAAGCCGGCGGCTCCGGGCCGGCCAAAAAGCTGCCAGTTTTGCCTTGCGTCCGGGCGGCTTTGCCGGAAATTCTCCGGGTGCAAAAGCTCGGCAAAAATCACGGTGGCTACCACGGCGAGACGATTGACATCCGCGCCGTGCTGCGCGAAGTCGAAACCGCCGCGCAAACCCAAGGCTGGGCGGCGGAAGTTTTCCATGAACTCGGCGGATTGAAATTTCTCGCGCTGCATCGCGCGCCGCCGACCATCCGCGATCCACACTCCGCCAGCCGCATTTATCTTTCCGCCGGCATCCACGGCGACGAACCGGCTGCCCCGCTCGCGGCGCTCAAACTGATTGAGAAAAATCACTGGCCGGAACACGCGGAAATCATTCTGCTGCCGTGTTTGAATCCGGTGGGCTTCACGCTCAACCGGCGCGAGAACGCCGACGGCATTGATTTGAACCGCGATTATCGCCAGCCGAAATCCGCCGAAACGCGCGCGCACATCGCCTGGCTGGAACGGCAGCCGCGCTTTGATTTGTATCTCTGCCTGCACGAGGACTGGGAGTCGCACGGCTTTTATCTCTACGAACAAAACCCGGACTGCAAAATTTCGCTCGCGGATAAAATAATTGCCGCCGTCGCCCCGGTCTGCCCGGTGGATTTTTCAGAAACCATCGAGAGCCGCGCGGCTCACGGCGGCATCATCCGGCCAAATCTCAATCCGCACGAGCGACCCGACTGGCCGGAAGCGCTTTACCTCATCAGCCAAAAGTCCCGGCAGGGCTACACGCTCGAAGCGCCGTCGGATTTTCCATTGCCAACGCGCGTCAACGCGCTCGTCGCGGCGGTGAACGCGGCGGTGAATCATTAGCCACCGATCCCCCCAGATGAAACACAGATTTTTCTGCGCGGCGGAAAAGTTTTTATCTGGGTTTCATCTGTGCCAATCTGTGGCCAATAAAAAATGAGCAAACCCGGCAAATCACAGTGGGATTTCGGCGAGCTGTTTCCCAAGGAAACGGCGCGCAAGGTTTTGTCCGTCTGGGAACTGACGGCGGACATCAAGCGGCTGCTGGAAAAATCCGTCGGCGCCGTCTGGGTCAGCGGCGAAATCACCAACCTCCGCGCGCAAAGTTCCGGCCACGTTTATTTCACGCTCAAGGATGTCGCGGCGCAATTAAGCTGCGTGCTGTTTCGCGGCACGGCGGCGGCGCAGCGCGGCCTGCTCGCGGACGGCCAAAAGGTCTTGCTCCAGGGCGACGTGACGGTTTACGAGACGCGCGGCCAGTATCAACTCATCGTCCGCGAAGTGGAATTGCAGGGCGTCGGCGCACTGCAAATCGCGTTTGAAAAACTGAAACAGCAGCTCGCCGCCGAAGGCTTGTTCGCGCCGGAACGCAAGCGTCCCCTGCCCCGCTATCCGCAGCGCATCGGCCTCGTCACCTCGCCGACCGGCGCGGCCATCCGCGACGTGCTGCATGTGATTCAGCGGCGGCATCCGGGCCTGGAAATCATCTTCGCGCCGTGCCGCGTGCAAGGCGACGGCGCGGCCCGCGAAATCGCCGCAGCCATCCGCCTGCTGAATGAATCCGCCATCCGCCATCCGCCATCCGCAATTGATTTAATTTTGGTCACGCGTGGCGGCGGCTCGCTGGAAGATTTGTGGGCGTTCAACGAAGCGCCGGTCGCCCGCGCGATTTTTGAATCCGCCCTGCCCGTCGTGTCGGCGGTCGGCCACGAAATTGATTTCACCATCGCCGATTTTGTGGCGGACGTGCGCGCGGCCACGCCGAGCGCGGCGGCGGAAATCATCACCGAAGGCGTATTTGCCAGCCGCGAATTTGTCGCGGAGGCGCCGGCGTTGCTGCAACGCGCGGCGCGGCGCGGTCTCGGCGCGGCGGCGGAAAATTTCTCACAGCTCGGCGCGCGGCTGACGCGGCTGCATCCGCGCCGGAAACTGGACGACGCGTTTCAGCGGCTGGATGATTTGCAAGCCGGCCTGCTGCACGGATTAAAAACGGCGGCGCATTCCCGGTCGCTCGTGCTGGAAAATCTGGCGGGAAGATTTTTACGGGCGAAGCCGTCGCAGCATTTGAAATTGCGGCGCGCGGCGCTGCACCAACTGGAAAAGCGCCTGCACGCGCTCGGCCCGGAGCAGGTGCTCGCGCGCGGCTATTCCATCACCACAGACGCGGCGACGGGCCAGGTGCTGCGGGACGCCGCAGCGATCAAAGCCGGACAGAAATTAAAAACGCGCCTGGCGAAAGGTGACGTCATCAGCCTCGCGGAAACGTGAGCGCTAGCAGCGCTTGAAATAATT
>CAJAQO010000269.1 GCA_903944085.1 uncultured Verrucomicrobia subdivision 3 bacterium | reverse complement strand
CGGACGCGCGTCGAAGAAAAACTGATGGGGACGGAAGGCGGCGATAACGGCTGGCGGCTAAAGTTTGTTGCCAAACTGTTGCCAGCCGGGGGTCATCGACGTAAGTCGTTGAAAGAAATGGAGCGAGCGAAGGGATTTGAACCCTCGACGTTCACCTTGGCAAGGTGATGCTCTACCAACTGAGCTACGCTCGCGTCCGAAAGTCTGGTAATAATAAGCCAACCTGCCGCGCTGGCAAGTCTGAATTTACACCGGGTTCGCCACGGCGTCGCCCAGCGTGGCGCGCACCACTTTCAACAGGTAATCGTGCTCCAGCGGCTTCTGAAAAAAGGCCACGGCACCGGCGGCGGTGGCGCGTTCCTTGGTTTTCGGTTCTTCGCTGCCGGTGATGACGATGATGGGGATCTTCTTCGCGGTGTCCAGCCGGTGAAACCATTCCATGATGCGAAACCCGTCCCATGGCACACCGCCCACGTCCGGCGGAAAACTGATGTCCAGCAGGATCAAGTCCGGGCTTTCCTTGCGGGCCATGGCCACCGCTTCAGCTCCGTCCATGGCGGTGATCACTTGATACCCGGCGCCCTGCAGCTTCAGCGTGATGGTCTTGATGACAATCTCGTTGTCATCCACCACCAAAACCTTTTTGGCAGGCGCCCCGGTCGGGTTGGTATTCATAGTCAATCGCCTACTGGGTTACATTAAAACAGTTTGATCTCGTATTGCGGACACTAGCAAAACTCCTGCCAGCCGCAAAGGAATTTCTACGCTTTGCCTCGGCCGCGCGCAACCGCTAAACTCCTCGCGTGAGCAATGTTTTTTATGCGCCCGGCGACGCGCGCGCCGCAAAGGTCAACGAGCTATTCGCGCGCATCGCCCGCCGCTACGACCTCATCAACGACCTGCAAAGTTTCGGCCTGCACCGGAGCTGGAAGCGGCGGGTCGCGGCGATGGCCAAGGTTTCGCCCGGCGCGCGGGCGCTGGATTTGTGCTGCGGCACCGGCGACATTTCCTTCGCCCTCGCTCGGCGCGGCGCGGAAACCACCGGTTTGGATTTTAGCGCGGAAATGCTTTCCGTCGCCGCGCAACGGCAAATTCATTTGCCCTCGCCAATCTCCAATTTGAAATTTCTCCAGGGCGACGCGCAACAGTTGCCGTTCGCGGAAAATTCCTTCGACATCGTGACCGTCGGTTACGGCCTGCGCAATCTGGCGAGCTGGGAGCGCGGGTTGGAGGAGATGCTCCGCGTGGCGCGGCCCGGCGCGCGGCTCATCGTGCTGGATTTTGGCAAGCCGGCGAACGCGTTCTGGCGCGCGGTTTATTTCACCCACTTGAAAATGTCCGTGCCGCTCATCGGGCTGCTGTTTTGCGGCAACGCGTCGGCCTACGCCTACATTTTGGAATCGCTGAAACATTATCCGGCGCAACTGGCCGTGGCGGAAAAAATGCGCGCGCTCCAACTGGCCAATGTCCGCGTCATCAATCTGCTCGGCGGCGCGATGGCGATCAATTACGGTGAAAAGCCGGCCGCCGCTGGCAACCCTGGCTGAACGGCCAGCCGCCGCCGGTGTTTCTAGGCGACAATTTCACTTGGACGCGGACGCGGCTTTCACTAAATTGCGGACATGTCCGAAATCGCCAAATTCGTCAATCGCGGCGCCGTCACCATCACGCCCGCCGTGGCGGAAAATGTTTTGCGTCACCTGCCGCAGTGGAAACTGGAGTTCACGCAGATCAACGCGCCGAAATTTCCGCATCTCGTGGACCAGCTCGAATTTCTGGCGGACGCCGTCGAGGACGTCACCGAGGGCGCTTACAAGGATCTGCCGTTCGTCGCCGTCGCGCAGGCGGTTTTCGCGCTGCTCTACGCGCACAAAAAAATGGGCATCGTCCCGGAAGGCATTTTGGAACTGGGCGGCGCGGACAATTCCAGCGTCGTGCGCGTGGTGCTCATTCAGAATGAAAAAGCCTTCGCCATTTACGCCGGCAAGCAGGGCGTGGACTGGCGCAAGATCACCAGCCAGGCCTGATTTCTTCAAATGCAAATTCCCCTCGTGATGACAATCATCAGCCCGGACCGCACCGGGCTGGTGGAATCCGTCGCGCGCGCGGTGGCCGATCACGGCGGCAACTGGCTGGCAAGCCGCATGTGCCGGCTCGGCGGCGAGTTCGCGGGCATTTTGCGCGTGGAAATTCCGGCGGCGAAAAAATCCGCACTGCTCGACGCGCTGCAAAAACTTCAGACGAATGGCCTGCAAATTGTCATCCGCGCGGATGAACCGGGTGCAACGGCCGCGGCTGGCAAACAAACCAAATTGGACATTGTCGGCAGCGACCGGCCGGGCATCGTCCGCGAAATCACCCGCGCGCTCGCGCGGGCGAACGTGAACGTCGAGGAATTTTCCAGCGAGGTCGTCAGCGCGCCGATGTCCGGTGAAACGCTGTTCAAAGCCACTGCGCGTCTGCAACTGCCCGAACCTTGCAACCTCGCCGCGTTGAAAAACGATTTGGAAAAAATCGCCGCCGATCTGCTCGTGGATGTTTCGTTTGCGGAATTTCCGCAATCGTAACGGGTCCGCTGCGGGCGACTTCAATTGCAATTTGGCCATAGTCGCGTAATGTAACCACACACCAGCGCGTTCAACCCCGTCTCAATTTTTGAGCGTTCTCGCCAGAATTGCGCCGGCGCGATTTTGAGTTATTCGCCATGAAAACGCTTGAAGTGTCCGCACTGAAACAACCAAGGGCGCGGTCTTCCCTTTTCCGCTGCGCGGTCGCCGGCTGGCTTTTGAGCGCAATTTTCATCCCGCCATTGGTTTCGCTCCGCGCCGCCGATCTCACAACCACCATTTCCCAAGGTGCCGGGGCCAGTTGGACCGATGCGATTTGGAAAACCAACGGGCTGGGAACCGCGCTGTCGCCGGTCGCCGGCAACACTTACGAATGTGTTTCCAACGGGACGGCTTTCGGAAATAACACGGCCAACACGCGGATTCGTAATCCGCTGGCCGGTGGCCTGACGACGTTTCCG
This sequence comes from uncultured Verrucomicrobia subdivision 3 bacterium, assembly GCA_903944085.1. Taxonomy (GTDB): domain Bacteria; phylum Verrucomicrobiota; class Verrucomicrobiia; order Limisphaerales; family UBA11358; genus UBA11358. The sequence continues at coordinate 22,510 of CAJAQO010000269.1, read as the reverse complement.
GGCAATTCGCTGACGTTGAATACGAACACCGAAATCCGTTTCAAGACCGCCACCGGATTGGTGCTGAATTTTCCCGGCGTGGCCGGCAATGCCGGACTCATCCTCAACGGCGGCGTGCTGAATGCCGGCGACGATGTGGTTTTCACCATCACCGGCAAAGTCCAGGTCGCGAGTCAGTCTTATATTTGTCCGGCCGACACCGGCGGCGGCGCCGTCACGCCGCTGCGTGGTTTCAATTTCACCGGCCCGCTCACGGGCAGCGGCCCGCTGACAATCATGAACGGCGGCACCACCGTGCCGCAGCAGATTTCCAGCGTCTCAAATTCTTTTTCCGGCAAATGGATTGTGAAAGCGGGTTGGCTGCAAGGCGCGGGCGTGAATTCGCTCGGCACCAATTCCATCACGATTGATCCCAATTATGTTCTGCCGTTGAGCAGCTCAGTCCTGAACGTCGCCGGGCCGGCGCAATTCGAGGTGAATTACGATCTCAACAGCGCGGGCCGGCTCACGCTCACCAACGGCGGCGTGATGATTCTGCATCAGAATTGCACGTTCACGGCGGTGAATATCGGCAGCACCAGCTTAAGCAACGGCACCCATGCTTACGCGGAACTCGCGGCGAATTTCCCCGGCAACTTTGCCACCGGCGGCTCCGGCAGCATCACCGTGCAGCCATTCGGCCCGCCGCCGCCGGCCGCGCCGAGCATCGTGGCGCCGCCGGCGTCCGTAACTTTGTATGCCGGCAGTTCGACACAGTTGGTTGCCACGGTTTCGGGCGCGCTGCCGCTGAATTTTCGGTGGCAAAAAGGAACGAATAATATTTATGTCAATTCGACGGACAGCGGCGATGTTTCCGGTTCCAGCACAAACACGCTGACGTTCGCCAGCCTGGTTTTGGCGGACGCGGCGGATTACCGTTTGATGGTGACGAATGCGGTCGGCTCGGCCACGAGCCAGGTGGCGACGGTGACGGTGCTGGTTCCCGACACAACCAAGCCGGTGATTGCTTTTCTCGATCCCGCCGCCGGCGCGTCGGTGAGCAACCTCACGCAAATTCAAGTCACCTTCAGCAAAAATGTCACCGGTGTGGACGCGTCGGATTTGCTGATCGCGGGCAATCCGGCGAATTCGCTTTCCGGCACCGGCTCGAATTATGTCTTCACTTTCACGCAACCCGCGCCGGGCACGATTTTGGTTGATTGGGACGATGACAGCGGGATCACGGACTTGGCGGGAAATACCTTCGACAATTCGGTGAGCTGGACTTACGCGCTGATTGACAACATTCCGCCGGTGATTGTTTCCACAACCCCAACTGCCAGCGCGGTCGTCAGCAGCCTCACGCAGGCGCAGGTCATTTTCAGCGCGGCCGTCACCGGCGTAAACGCGTCCGCGTTTTTGGTGAATGGCGCGCCGGCGACGAGCGTGAGCGGCAGCGGCATTGGGCCGTATGTTTTTCAATTTGCGCAACCCGCGCCTGGGCTGGTGCAATTTTCCTGGTCGCCGGGCCAAAACATTCAGGACGCCGCGGCGAATCATTTTGGCGGCGCGGGCTGGACGGCGACGCTGAATTCCGCGTTGGTCACCGCCGCGTTGACGAACATCGTCATCAATGAATTTCTCGCCGGCAACACGAGCACCAACGGTTTGCTGGATGAAGACGGCTTGCTTGACAGTTGGATTGAAATCTACAATCGCGGCACCGTGCCGGTGAATCTCGCCGGCTGGTCGTTGACGGATGATCCGGACACTCCGACGCTGTGGACTTTTCCGGCGACGAATATCGCGGCGGGACAATATCTCGTGGTCTTCGCTTCGGGCGAAGATCGGGCGGTTGCCGGCGCGCCGCTGCACACGAATTTCAAGCTCGGCAACGCCACCAATTATCTTGGTCTGTTCGACGCGGATTTTTCGCCGCAGGCCGCATTTGAATACACGCCGTATTATCCCGAACAGCGCAACAACATTTCCTACGGCCTGGACAACAACGGCGTGCCCGGCTACTTCGCCATGCCCACGCCGGGCGGGCCGAACGGTTTCAGCACCATCACCGGCGTCGTGGCGCAATTAAGTGTCAGCCTGCCGTCGGGATTTTTCAGCGCGCCGACCAATGTGGTGCTGACGACCGCGACAACCGGCGCGACGATTCTTTACACCACGGACGGCAGCGTCCCGAGCATCAGCGGCAATGCGACCAACGGCACAGTTTACAACGGCCCCGTCGGCATCGCCCGCACCACGCCGTTTCGCGCGGCGGCGTTTGCCGCGAACCTGCTGCCGACGCTCACCGTGACGCGGACTTTTCTTTTTCCGGAAGATGTCGTCCGACAGCCGAACAATCCGACGGGCTATCCGACCGGCAATGTCTGGACGCCGACGCCTGCCGTCGTGCAAAACGGTTCGCAGGCGTATTACCAAATGAACCCAACCATCGTGAACGATCCGCAATACTCCAGCCTCGTCCGCACCGGGCTGGTTTCCATTCCCACGATGTCCATCATTTTGCCGATTCCTGATTTGTTCGATCCGAACACCGGCATTTACACGCATCCGACAAATCACTCCAACACCGGCAGCGACGACGCGTGGGAACGCGACTGCTCGATGGAATTGATTTTTCCCGCCGGCAGCACGACACAACAGGCCGATTGCGGCCTGCAAATTCAAGGCGGCACGCAGCGCGATCCGTCGAAAAATCCGAAACACTCTTTTCGCGTTTCATTCAAAAGCATTTACGGCCCGGGCAAACTGAAGTTCCAGATGTTCGCCGATTCGCCGGTCACTAGCTTCAACACCTTCGTGCTCGATGGCGGCATCAATCTTTGGTGGCATTATGTCGGGGGCAGCGCGCCGGAAGATCAGCGCTTCCGCACGCAGTGCGTCCGCGACCAGTTCACCAGCGATCTGATGCTGGCGATGGGCCACGCGTCCTTTCACGGACAATTTTACAATTTATATCTCAACGGACTTTATTGGGGGCTGCATTACGTTCACGAACGGCCGGACGCGGATTACGCCGCGAGCTATTTCGGCGGCGATGACACGGATTACGATGTGGTCCGCGACACCACCATCGGCACGCAACTCATCGCCGGCGATTTGAATGCTTGGAACACGGTGTTGTCGCTTTCGAACGCCGGCCTGACGAACAACGCGCAATACGAGCAGTTGCAGCAATACGTGGACGTGGACAATTTGATTGATTACATGATCGTCAATCACTGGGCCGACAACACCGACTGGCCGCAGCACAATTGGTATGTGGTTCGCAGCCGCACGGGCGGCGCGAATTTTCAATTCATCGTCTGGGATGCGGAGCATGTTTTGGGCAGCGTCACCGAAAATGTGACGACCGTGAATGCCGCCGGCGGCCCGGCGCAAATTTACAACGCGCTTCGCGGCAACGCCGAGTTTCGCCTGCGCTTTGCCGATCATTTGCAAAAACATCTTTCCATCGGCGGCGTGCTTTACACCGATCCGGCGAATCCGATTCCCGATCCGGCGCATCCCGAACGCAACGTGCCGGCGACGCTTTACCTGAAACGCATCAACGAAATCTACACCGCCATCGCGGACGATTCGGCGCGCTGGGGCGGTTATTGGGGCTTTGCCAGCGGCTCCGGCACCAATTACACCCGCAATTATCATTGGCTGCGCGAGCTGAACAATCTGCTCGGCTACACGAACACGCCGGGCAACACGACGAATTATTTTCCGCTGCGTTCGGCGATTTTGTTGAGCCAATACCAGGCCATCGGACTTTTCCCAAATGTCAGCGCGCCCGTCTTCAACCAACTCGGCGGCAATGTCCCCGCCGGTTTTGCGCTGACGATGAGCAATCCCAATTCGGGCGGAACGATTTATTATACGACCGACGGCAGCGATCCGCGCGTGTATGCCTCCGGCGCGGTCGCGTTTGGCGCGCAAATTTATACCAACGGCGCGCCGCTCGTTTTGAACGGCACTGTGATCGTCAACGCGCGCGTGCTGAACAGCGGCACTTGGAGCGCGGTGACCGCCGGTGCTTTCACCGTCGGTTCGCTCGGTGTGCCGCTGCGCATTTCTGAATTGATGTATGGACCGATTGGCGGCAGCAGCTACGAATTTCTGGAAGTGCAAAACATCGGTGCCACGCCGCTGGACGTGAGCGGCTACAATTTTCTCGGCATCACGTTTGTGTTTCCCAACGGCACAATCATTCAGCCCGGCGCGGTGCTGGTGCTGGCGAATAATGGCAGTCCCTCCGCCTGGGCCGCGCGCTATCCGGGCGTCAGCGTGTTCGGATATTACGGCGGCAACTTGAACAACGGCGGCGAACGTGTTGCGATTTTTGACGCCAGCGGCAATCTTGTGACCGAAGTGACTTACAACAATGCCGGCGGCTGGCCCACGTCCGCTGACGTCGGCGGCTTCTCGCTGGAGTTGATTGATCCCTATGGCGATTTGAATTCGCCCGCGAACTGGCGCGCGAGTTCCGCGCCGAACGGCACGCCCGGCTTGCCGCCTGTCACGCCGCCGCTGGGCAACATCGTGATCAACGAACTCATGGCTGACAATCAAACAGCCTGGTCGAATAGCGTGGGCAGCTATCCCGACTGGCTGGAATTGTTCAATCGCGGCGCCAATTCCGTGAACCTCGCGAACTGGAGTTTGAGCGGCAGCGGTAACGCGCGCAGTTTTGTTTTTCCCGCCGGCACCACCATCGCGGCGGGTGGCTATCTGGTCGTCTGGTGCGACAGCGCCACCAACACGCTCGGCTTGCACGCCGGCTTCGCGCTGGCCAAAAGCGGCGATCAGGTTTTTCTTTATGACGCCAACACAAACCGCATGGACGCGATTTCGTTCGGCCAGCAAGTCACCGATTTGAGCCTCGGTCGCGTGAACGGACTTTGGCAATTGACACAGCCCACGCCAAACGTAACCAACGTTCCCGCCGCGCTCGATTCATTCACCAACGTCGCGATCAACGAATGGCTCACGACCGGCACAACAAATTGGATTGAACTTTTCAACCGCTCGTCCAACGCGCCCGTCGCGTTGCAGGGAATTTATCTGACCGCCAGCAATTCGTTGTTCCGGATCGGCGCGCTTTCATTTTTGCCGCCGCGCGGATTTCTCCAATTGTTCGCCGACACGTTGCCCGGCGCAGATCATGTGGATTTAACCTTGCCCGCCGCCAGCAACACGATTGCGCTTTACGACGCCACGGCCATTCAAACCGACAGCGTGAATTATGGCGCGCAAACCAATGGCGTTTCCGAAGGCCGTTTTCCCGACGGCGCCGCCAATATTGTTTACCTGCCCGTGACCACGCCCGGCGCGGCCAATGTCATTCCCAATAATCCGCCGACGTTGAATGTCATCAGCAACCGGTTCGTGCACCTCGGCCAGACGCTGCAATTCACCGCCACCGCCGCGGACGCGGACAGTTGGTATCAGACGCTCACGTTCAGCCTGACCAATTCGCCGGCGGGCGCAACGATCAATTCGACCAATGGAACATTCACTTGGGCAGTCACAAACATTGCCGCGCCAAGCACCAATTCAATCACCGTCCGCGTGACCGACAATGGCACGCCGCCGATGAGCGATGCGAAAACATTTTTGGCGGTGGTCGCGCCACCGCTGCAATTCGCTTCGGTGGCACTCGGCGGAAATGGCAGTTTGAATTTGACCTTCAATTCGCTGCCCGGCGAAGCGTATCAATTGACGTTCAAGAACAATTTGACCGATCCGCAGTGGACACCCATCGGCCCGCCGCTCGCCGGCACCGGAGCCGCCATGACGTTCAGCAACAGCGTGTCCTCCCAACCGCAGCTTTTTTACCGGATTGCCGTCACGGCGCAGTAAAATTTGTCATCGGCAATCGCGCCAATTTTGATTTACCCTTCGCGCGATGTTTGACCTCCTCAAAACGGACCTGCACACCAAAGCGCGTCTCGGAAAATTGACCACTGCGCACGGCGTCATCGAGACGCCGGTGTTCATGCCCGTCGGCACGCAGGCCAGCGTCAAGGCGCTCGACCCGCGCGAACTGCACGAGATGGGCACGCAGATTATTCTCGGCAATACTTATCATTTAAATCTGCGACCGGGACTCGAAATTATTTCCGCCGCCGGCGGATTGCATAAATTCATGAATTGGGACAAACCAATTCTCACCGACAGCGGCGGTTTTCAGGTTTTCAGCCTCGCAAAAATTCGCAAGGTGAAAGAACACGGTGTCGAATTCCGTTCGCACCTCGACGGTTCGCTTTTATTTATCGGGCCGAAAGAATCCATGGAAATCCAGCGCGTGCTGGGCTCGGACATTGCGATGGTTTTCGACGAATGCCCGCCGCATGACGCACCGGCGAAAGAACAAAAGCTCGCGGTTGAGAGGACGATTCGCTGGGCACGCGAATGTCGCGAACAACCGCGCGCCGCCGGCCAGAAAGTTTTCGGCATCGTGCAGGGCGGCAGCGACGCCGCGTTGCGCGAGCAATGCGCGAAGGCTTTGGTTGAAATGGAATTTGACGGCTACGCCATCGGCGGCGTGAGCGTGGGCGAACCCGAGCCAGAAATGATGCGCGCCATCGAACTCGCCGAGCCGCATCTGCCCGCACACAAGGCGCGTTACGCGATGGGTCTCGGCACGCCCGCCCAGATGGTGGAGCTGATCGCTCGCGGCGTGGATATGTTCGACTGCGTGCTGCCCACGCGTATCGCGCGCACCGGCACGGCGGTGACGCACACTGGCGCGTTCGCGCTGAAAGGCGCGGCTTACAAAACGGATTTCGGTCCGATCGAGGAAGGCTGCGAATGTTACGCGTGTCGCACGTTCACGCGGGCGTATCTGCGCCACCTGCTGCGCGCGAATGAAATTCTCGGCCTGCGCATGGTGAGCGTCCACAACTCGCATTTGTATCTGAAAGTGATGACCGAAGTGCGCGCGGCCATCGCGGCGGGAACATTCGCGGATTATTACCGAAATTTCATCGCCAGCTACAAACCGTCGCAAAAAATCCTGGCGGCGCGGAAATTGGCGAGCGATGATCGGTGAAGTCTGGCAACGAATTGACGAATACTCGCAAACTGAATTTGTTTCAGCTTGTGAAATTCGCCTCGGCATCATCGCACGTCCGACGTGGCGTCAACTCTGCGGCGGACTGGTGGCCGCCGCCGGTGCTGCTTCTGCCTCAAGAATGCGCGCGGAGTAAAAGCAGCCGGCCGCGATGACGCCGGCCGCAGCCACGATGAGCAAAGCCTGCGTCCCGGGCTGCTTCAGGCTGTGAGTCAAGTCCTCCATCATCCGTCCCTGTTTGCCAAAAAGAATGCCCATCTGCCGCTCCTCGGACCGGTTGAAGCCGACCATGTCCGGGTCGTCCGAATAATCGGGTGCCCGCGATCCCAGCCAATAGACCACGCCCGCGCTGATAAGGCCCAGCAGCAACACGCTGATGCCGGCCAAGCGGTATCGCCGGCCTCGCCGCCGGGCGGCGCAGGTATCTTTCGAGTTCGGGTCGGGCATAACTTACTTTAACTTTTTTTCAGTTATGCCGCACACGCAAAATCACGGCTTCGCCCGCAATTAAGCCTCGGCTCGCCGTCATTTGCCGGCCTTGAGGCCGTCAAGGTTCTTCCGGGCCTGGTCAACCAGATTGTAGAGCTGCGTCATCTCCACCGCCGAAAGCGCGAAGCGGGGTGTCGCGGAGGATTCCAGCCAATAGCGGACGCCACCATCTTTGCGGACGCTGTGGGCCAGCACCCGCAGCCCGGACTTGGTGGTGTAACTGGCCTCATAGCTGGCCAGCGTCGTGACTTTGTCGGTGGTGATTTCGTAGTTGCTCTTGACGATGTAATTGATGGCGTCGAGCAGCGCATCCACTTCGTCGTCGTCCACCAGGATTTGGTCGCGGGGAACATTGTTGCCGCCCGCCACGAGTTCAACCGCCAGGCCGTAAAACTTTTGCCCGGTGCCAATGTCCGTGGTTTCCTTGCAACGCACCGAAAGCTCGATCGGGCCGGCGGCAATGGAGCCAACCGGCGCGTAGCCTTTGACAATGATCGCGCCGGTCCGCGCCTCAAACGCGCCGATCTGGGTTCGCAAAGCATTGGTGTCTTGGGCCGCAGCCGTGAGCACGAGTGAACACATCGCGGCCAATAAAGTGACGGATAATTTATTCATAGCTGGCCTCCACATTGGAAACGACCGGGCGCATTGTCACTCTTAAAACGCCGGCCGGAGAAGAAAGTTGCGCGCGAACGGGAGCGGCGGCGCAGCGGCAATAGCGGCAATAATGGTTAGCACGACAAGCTACGCCGGCAAAATCAATGCAGCACCAGCCGGTAAAACCGGGCCGCATACGCGCCGGCATCCGGGTCGGTGAATTGCAGCCAGGTGTTGCTGTCGGCCACCTCCGTTTGCCAGATCGTGGACCAGGATTGGAAATCGGTCGTGGCCTGAACTTCATACCAGTGGCCCGGCTCAACCGGAAACTGGATCACTGATGGATCGCCGGGATTTTCGCCTTGGCTCATGATGAGAACGCCAGCGAGAACGAAGCTCGTTTCATTGGAATAAACGCTTTCGTTTCCGTTCGCGTCATAGGCGGTCGCGGTGAAATAATAGGTGACGCCGGCGGCCAGATTGGTCAGCGTGAACGACGTGACATTGCCGGCGTCAATTTTATTCGGGTAGCTGCCGCTGTTGGTGCCGTAATAAATAAAGTAGCCCGTCACGACCGGCGAGTCGCCGGGGTTCCAATCGAGGACGAGGCTGTCGGCCGCCGCGTGGCCAAGACCGGCCAACCAGACGAGCAGCCCGAGGAAGGCATGATATTTTTGTTTCATGCCCGTTCCCTTTGCAGGGGAAATGCCAAGTGAACATTGACGGAAATACGTTACGGCGCGCGACCCTTAAACCCGGTCGGGCAATAAGTGGCGGGGAATTTTTGGCGCAGCAAACCGGAGCCGTTGGCGTCAGAAGCCGGCCATCGGAGCGGGTTTCAACAGCGCCCATTGCAAACTTAATTGCAAGGTCATGGCGCTGAAATTTTGAAAGTCCACCGGCTTGGCAATGAAGGATTCCGCACCCAGCCGTTTGCAGGTGGCGATCGCGTCGTCGAATTTAGAAGCCGTGAGCACCACGACTGGAATAGCGCGCGTGCGGCTGTCCGCCTTGACCCGGCGCAGCACCTCCAGCCCGTCAATCTTCGGCAGATTCAAATCCAGCAGGATGACCTGCGGATGGTCATTGGTGCGGCGGTAGGCGTATTCGCCTTTGCAAAAAAGAAAATCGAGGGCCGCCGCGCCGTCCCGCACCACATAAATGCGGTTCGCCAAGTTGGCGCGCTTCAGCGCCTGGATGACGAGCAGCGTGTCGTTGTCGTTGTCCTCGATCAGCAGAATGTCCACCATCTCATCGGTGCGAAGCGGCGTCGAACCCGATTTGCTGTCCACCCCGGCGAAAAGGGTCAGCACGGAAATGCCCAAAGCATCGGCGAGTTTCTCAATGCTTTTGAGCGAGACATTGCGCTCACCGCGCTCAATATCGGAAATATAGCTCCGATGGAAGCCAGCCCGGCGGGCCAGATCTTCCTGCGGAATCTCCAATTGGTGCCGCCAGTTCCTGACTGACTGGCCCAACAGCTTTTCAATGGCAAGTTTTTCCATCGCGCCTCCACTGTCCAATCCAATGGTAGCGCAACCGTAAGTTACCGGGGTCGTTTTTTCAAATTATTTTCGGCGGCCGGCGCGCGAACCTGTCCCATTTGGCAGCAACGCCCCGTATTTATGAGGCAAAATCCAAACCCGTGCGGGAGGTCGCCGCCGCCATCAAGGCGAGGCGGTCGGCGGCGGCGGCGTGTTGGTGGCTGGCAAGCCGCTCGGCTTCCACGGCACATAGTCCGCCGGCAGTTCAAACAGCGACGCGTCCAAGGGGTCCAACTTCGCGGACACGAGAGTGATGATGGATGGTTTTTTCCCGCTGACCGTGGCCTGGACCTTCACCACCATGCCCGGCAACCGGCTCAATTCCGGCTGGGAATTTTGGTGCGGGCCGGTCCGATTGAACTCGTCAATCTTGGCGAGTTCCGGTTTGATGGCCTCGAAGCTCGGAAAATTAGTGGCCACCCACAACGTCTCGCTCACGCCATGCGCGCCCGACCAGGTGTAAATTTCCGCATCATAACCCGCCACGCGCTCGGCCCGGCCCGTGTCCACGGCCGGAGCCGGCGGAAGATTCAATTCACTGCTGTTCCCGGCTTCTTTTTCGGCGGCCATCTGCCGCCGGATTTCCGCGCCGGAACGTTTCTTAAAGGACTTGATCCGGGGCAGCAGCGTGTAGGAATCGCGCGTGTTCAGGTCAATGATCACGCTGAAGCCGTTGCCCTTGTTGTCCTGCTCGTCCAGCCGCATTTTGTCGGCGTGCAATTTCAGGACCGCCGGAACCGCGCCATTGGTGTCTTCCAATTGCTGCTCCATGACCAAATCCGCCCGCGCCACCGCGAGGGAAAACAAAAAAGCGAGACCGATGAAACAGTGGCGGGGCATGATTTTACTTTTTGGCTTCCTTCGCCCACGCATCCTTAAGCGTGATCGTGCGATTGAAGACGAGCCGGCCGGGACGCGAATCCAAATCGAGCGCAAAATACGCGAGGCGTTCAAATTGATACCGAGTTTCCGCACTGGCATCTTTCAAGGACGGTTCGCATTTCGCCGTCACCACTTCGAGTGAGTGCGGGTTGAGAACAGATTTAAAATCGCGTCCGTCTTTTTCCGGCTCAGCTTCGGTGAACAGCCGGTCGTAAAGCCGCACTTCGACATCCACGCAATGCGCGGCACTCACCCAATGAATCGTGCCTTTGACTTTGCGCGCGGAAGTTGCGCCACCGGTCTTGCTGTCGAGGTCGGCGGTGCAGCGCAGCTCGGCGATGTTGCCGGCGGCGTCCTTGATGACTTCCTCGCACTTGATGATGTAGGCGTATTTCAACCGCACTTCGCCACCCGGTTTTAAGCGGAAAAATTTCGGCGGCGGCACTTCGGCAAAATCATCCCGCTCGATGAACAACTCGCGGCTGAACGGAATTTTCCGCCAGCCGGTCTCCGGCTGTTCGGGATTGTTGGTCGCGTTGAGTTCCTCGACCTGGCCGGCGGGATAATTCGTGATGACGACTTTGATCGGCCGCAGCACGGCGAGCCGCCGAAGCGAACGCTTGTTCAAATCATCGCGGATCGCGTATTCCAACACGGAAACATCCGTCAGCCCGTTGTATTTTGTGATGCCGATGTTGTAGGCGAAATTCCGCAGCGCTTCCGGCGTGACGCCGCGCCGACGGATCCCGCTGATCGTGGGCATCCGCGGATCGTCCCAGCCGGTGACGAGATTTTCCTGCACGAGCTGCATGAGTTTGCGCTTGCTCATGATCGTGTAATTCAGCGAGAGCCGGGCGAATTCGTATTGATGCGGGAGCGGACGCGGCAAGTCGAGGCTTTCGAGAATCCAATCGTAAAGCGGGCGATGCACCTCAAATTCCAAAGTGCAAATCGAGTGCGTGATGCCTTCGACGTAGTCGCTCAAGCAATGCGCGAAATCATACATCGGATAAATGCACCATTTGCCGCCGGTCTGGTGATGGTCGGCGTGCTTGATGCGGTAAAGCAGCGGGTCGCGCAGCCAGACGTTGGCCGCGTCCACTTGGATTTTCGCGCGCAGAACCCGCGTGCCGTCGGCAAACTCGCCGTTTTTCATGCGCGTGAACCAGTCCAGATTTTCCGCCACGCTGCGGTCGCGGAACGGCGAGGCTTTGCCGTTGCGGCGATATTCATCGGTCTGATCCGGCGTCATGTCGCAGACAAAAGCCTTGCCACGCTTGATCAACTCCACGGCGTATTCATAAATCTGGTCGAAATAATCGCTCGCGTAAAACGGCTCCAGCTTCACGTCGGAATGTTTGCGCTCATTTTCCGACGTGCCGAAAACCGGCGGCAGGAAAAAATCGTTTTTGCCCTCGCCGGTTTTCGTCTCCGGCGTTTTGCCATGCGGCTTCAAACCGAGCCGGTCTTCCGCCCAGCCGCCGATGAGCCAGTTCACGTCGGCCTGGATGGACTCGACATATTCGATGTCCTCCTTCGTCGGGTTTGTGTCGTCCATCCGCAGATTGCAGATGCCGCCGAACTCGCGCGCGATGCCGAAGTTGAGGCAGATGCTTTTGGCGTGGCCGATGTGCAGATAACCGTTCGGCTCCGGCGGGAAGCGCGTGTGGATGCGCGGATATTTGTGTTCGCCGACGTGCGCGGCCACGATGTCGCGGATGAAATCGGACGGCGCGGCGGGGGCAGCAGCGGCATTGTTTTCCAAGCTCATAAATTTCCGCACAGCCTAAACAATTGGCCGCGTTTTAGCAAACCGCGCGTGCAGCCAAGCGGAAGCTGAGGTTTCAAAAGAGCATTGAGTTTGGAACAGCCACCGGCGTTGCCGGCCAAATGCAGTTTGATTGCGGCCAGCCGGCGCGGACGAAGCGCGGCGCAAATCAAACACCACTTGTCAAAGTTTTTCTAATCAGCTATAGTTGGCAATACCAATGAAGCTTAGCCGGAAACATTTATTGGTTCGGTGGTTCGACTCCTCTTCACCCAGAAAAGGCTTCCTATGAAAAATATATTTGTCGCGCTGGTGTTGTCGGCGCTGGCGGTGTTTTCCGTGTCGGCGCAAGGTCTGGTTAATTTTGCCAATGCTAACAATACAAAAATTAGCACGAATTCGCTCTATGGTGGCGCGGCGACGGGCTTAACTGGAACAGGCAGCGGCCAATATTGCTACGCCCTCTTTTATTCGACGACTGCGACTAGCGTGGGCGGCCAAACGAACGCTATTTCCGGCGGCAGTAGCATCTACTACGCGGTCAACGACAGCGCATGGACGATGGTCGGTTACGGCACTAACACGGCACTGGCGGGACGTTTAATTTCTGCCAGCACCAATCCAATCGCGATTCCCGGTTTGGCTGGTGGACTCACCGCACAATTTGTGGTCATCGGTTGGTCGGCGAACATAGGGACGGATATCGCTGTGGTGCAACGCTGGCTCGACATCGACCCAATTGTGATGTGCTGGATCGGCCAATCGGCCGTGAGTGGGCCAATCACCGTTGGGGATGGTGGCGTGATTGCTACGCCATCGTTGTTCGGCAGTTCTGCGCCTGCAATCCAAGGTTTCACTTTGGGGCTTGCCGGCTATGAAATCATTTATGCACCGCCTTATATCGCTTCGCAGCCGGCGGACGTGACGGTATCGGTGGACGACAACGCATATTTTTCGGTGCAAGCCAGCGGGTATCCAACTCCAAGCTGCCAGTGGCAATTCAACCGCACGAACATTTCCGGCGCAACCGGCTTTTCGCTGACGATCACGAATGTGCAAATGACCAACGCCGGAAATTATTCCGTCTTTATTTCCAATGTTGCCGGATCCACGAACAGCGCTGCGGCCGTTTTGACCGTTCAACCCGGCACGCCGCCGATCATCACGGCACAGCCCTTTGGCACGTCGGTGCCGGTGGGCGGCACGGCTTTCTTCACCGTGACGGCCGGCGGTTCATCGCCGCTGAATTATCAGTGGAGTTTTAATAACACAAATTTGCCCAATGCCACCAACGCGACGCTGACGTTGACCGGCGTGCAGACCACCAACGCCGGTAATTATTCCGTCGCTATCATCAATTTGTATGGCGCGACCAACAGTTTTCCCGCCACGCTGTCGGTGATCACTTCGCCGCAAAATTGCGGCTATGTGATTTTTGGAAACAACAATAATTCAGCCACGAAAATTTTCACCAACTCCGCGGTCGGCGGCGCAGCCACGGGATTGACGGCGGGCAGCGGCGGACTTTATCGCTACGCGCTGTTCGCATCTGCGACGGCGACCAGCGTGAACGGCCAGACTTCGGCCATCACCGGCCGCGCCAGCGGCAACTATGCTTTCAATGATGGCAATTGGACGCTGGTGGCTTACGCAACCAATACGCTGATCCGCGGACGTTTGTTGAGCGCCAGCAACGACGGCTTTGGGCAAACGCCGCTGCTGAATTTTGCCGGCGGCGCGAGTGGGCAACTCGTGGTGCTCGGCTGGTCCGCGAATATCGGCCCGGACATTTCCTCCGTGCAAGCCTGGTATGCCGGCGGCAATCCGGCGTTCGACGGCTGGATCGGGCAGTCCGCCGTGAGCGGGACCATCCAACTCGGCGATGGCGCAATTATTCCCTCGCCAGTTGTCTTCGGCTCAGTCGCGCCATTCGTTCAAGGTTTCACTTTGGGGCTGGTCTCGCCGAATATGGCTGCGGCGTATGCCGTGCCGTATGCGCCGCCGGCGATCTTGCAAACCAAGTTGCTCGGGAACAGCGTTCAACTGTCATGGCCGACCGCCGCCGGTTCTTTCGGCGTGCAATCGGCCAGTCATCCGGCCGGTCCGTGGAGCGACACCGGCTGGAGCATCACCACCAATGGCGTGAATTCAACGGTGACCGCGCCCGCCACCAATCAGCAGCAGTTCTTCCGTTTGATGGCGCAATAATTGTTCCCGCCGGCGGACCATTATTCGCTGACCAGCGGGGAAAATTGGCGCGTTTCCGGGTCGTAGGCAAACAACTGCGCGGTGGCGATTTTAAAAAACCAGCCGTGCAGGCGCAGTGAGCCATCCATCAGCCGTTCCTGCACGCAGGAATAGCTGTGCAAATTATCGAGGCCGAACAAAACATTTTCCTCGGCGGCGGCGGTTTCCCGCGCACCAGCCTCGTGCAGATGCGAATAGTTTTTTTTCAGCGTGTCCAGCACCGGCGCGGCCAGATTCAACCAGTCGCGCAAATGCGGCGTGGTTGGGCTCACCGGTTTTTTATCCAGCATCGCGGAAATCGCGCCGCATTGCGAATGGCCGCAAATGACAATGTCGCTGACGCGCAAGGTTTCGACCGCGAATTCAATCGCGGCGGCGGTGGAATTAGTGTCGCCGCGCACGTTCGCGGGCGGGACGATGTTGCCGACGTTTTTGACCACGAACAAATCGCCGGGTTTGCTCTGCGTGATGAGTTCGGCCAGCACGCGCGAATCCGAGCAGGTGATGAAGAGCGTGTGCGGATTCTGCCCTTCCTGCGACAGCTTGCGAAAGAGCTTCCGGTAATTGCCGAACTCGTCGGTGCGGAATTTGTGGACGCCTTCGATGAGCCGTTGCATGAAAAATTATTGGGCGAGCGTCTTGTTCTTGGCGCGCGATTCCTCCATCAACCGCACCTTGAATTTTTTCAATTCGTCCTGCAACCGCGCGTCGCCGGTGGCGAGAATTTGCACGGCGAGAATGCCGGCGTTGCGCGCGCCGTTGACGGCCACCGTGGCCACCGGCACACCCGGCGGCATCTGCACAATCGCCAGCAGCGAGTCGAAGCCGTCAAATGCCTTGCCAAGAATCGGCACGCCGATGACCGGCAGCGTGGTGAACGCGGCCGTGACGCCGGGCAGATGCGCCGCGCCGCCCGCGCCGGCGATGATGACTTTCAGCCCGCGCGCTCCGGCGCTGGAAACATATTCTTCGAGGCCATGCGGATCGCGGTGGGCGGAAATCACTTTGGCTTCGGAGCCGATGCCGAATTCCGCGAGCGCCTCGGCGGCGGCCTTCATCACCGGCCAGTCCGAGTCGCTGCCCATCAGGATGCCCACGAGAGTTGAATTTGCTTTGCTCATGAATTCTATAATTTATTTTGCCGCCTGTTTTGTTGCCGGAGAAATTAGCAACCCGGCGCAGCCGTGGCAACGTCTTCATGGCAACAAAAAATCTCCGAAAAGCGACGGCGGAAATGTGCAAAGTAACTTTGCAGACCAGCCAAACCGATTTGCTGCCGATGACGTTCGTCGTCGGTGTTGGCATGGCACCGGCTTCTCATGTTAAAAAAAATCAGATGTTTTGGCTGGGGGTTGGCGCCCAATTTTACAGAGATTGACCTGCCAATTGAGTGAATCTACCCCGATAAAGACCGGATGCGCCGCCTTTGAATCAATCGTTTTGCCGTCATTCAAGACAACCGTCAGGAACCTCCTTGTCCGGCAATTTGGCGGCATTGTTTTTGCTTGGGGGGGAACGATTATTCAAAGCCTGTTATCAAATGACCGCGAAGCGTTAGAACGCTCACCCCGGCACGTCGCCCACTGGCAAAAAGCCCAGCAGCATTTGCTCCAGGGCCGGTCGCATCTCGCGTTGAAAGCATACCGGGAATTATTGATCCAGTTTCCAAATATTGCCGAGCTGTGGTTTGAACTGGGTTTCGCGGCGGGAAAAGAATTGGATTTCGCAGCGGCGGCGCAAGCCTGCCAGCGCGCCGCCGAACTGGCTTCAAAAAATGTTTCCCTGCTGGTTTTGCTCGGCCAGCAATTTCACGGCTTGCGGCGGCTCGACCAAGCGCGCGCCTGTTTTGAACAGGCGGTGGCGGCGGATCCGGCTTCCCTTCATGCGCAGTTGAGTTTGGCGGATTGGTATGAACGGGAACGCCGGCTGGACGATGCTTGGGAATGTGTCGAAGCGTGCGTGGCGCCGCAGCCGCAGGACGCACAGGTCTTGTGCGTCAAGGCGCTGCTGCTGCATCGCCGCGGAGAACATGCGGCGGCCGAACGGCTCTTGCGCAATTTAATCCAGCGCGGATCGCACGACTTGAACGTGAATTATTCCTGCCGCCAGCAACTGGCCGTCGTGCTGGATCAGCTTGGGCAATACGCTGAAGCCTTGAAATGGCTGGGCGAGGCCAAGACGTTGCTGCGCCAGGCCGCCAACGTGGCGAAGATGGAACAGGATTACGACCGCGCGGATCGCCGTCGCCGTGAACTGCTGGCCAGCTTGACGCCGGAAACCATCCAGCGCTGGCGGCGTGAGGGTGCCGCCGTCGCCAATCCGCACCGGCTCGCTTTTTTGGGCGGCCATCCGCGCAGCGGCACGACGCTGCTCGAACAAATTCTTGGCGCGCATCCCGGCATCACCGCGTTTGGCGAACCGATGGCGTTCGTCGAGGAAATTGCCGAGAAACTGGCTCCGCTGGAGGCACCCTCCGCATTGACGTTGAAAAAGCTGGATGCCCTGACCGCCACGCAACGCGCCGATTTCCGGCAGCGTTATTTCAAAAGCCTGTTGCGCGAACCCATCGGCGAAAAGACGGAGCTGTTGCTCGACAAAAATCCTTCGCCCACCGCGTCGCTGCATCTCTGGCTGCGGATGTTTCCGGATTTGAAGGTGATTCTGGCGCTGCGCGATCCGCGCGATGTGATCCTCAGTTGCTATTTTCAAAACCTGCGCTTGAACGCCATGAACGCCAATTTTCTGACGCTCGAACGGACGGCCAAACATTACGCCGACTTGATGGATGTCTGGCTGCGGATGCGCGAGCTGGGCGGCTTTGACTGGATCGAATCACGCTACGAAGACGTCGTGGGCGACTTGGAATCCGAAGGCCGCCGCGTCACGGAATTTCTGGGCTTGTCCTGGCATCCAAAGCAGGCAAGCTTCCACGAAACCACGCGCAAAAAATTTGTTTTCTCGCCGACTTACAACGAAGTCACGAAACCGGTTCACAACCGCGCGGTCGGCCGGTGGAAGTTTTATGAAGCAGCTTTGTCGCCGATCCAGGAACGGCTGGCTCCGTATTGCCGGACTTTTGGTTATGCCTGAGCTGCGGCCGCAAAAAATTTTCTCCGTCACAAATTATGAAAACTTCAAAATCCGGTCGCGTGATCTGGCTCACGGGCTTGAGCGGTGCCGGCAAGAGCAGCATTGCGGCGGAACTGGAGCGCATCATCTTGCAGCAGGGCAACGCGGCTTACATTTTGGACGGCGACAAAGTCCGCTGCGGCTTGTGTTCCGATTTGAAATTTTCGCCGGCGGACCGGAAGGAAAATGTCCGCCGGCTGGGCGAAGTGGCGAAACTTTTTGCCGACGCCGGCATTATTTGCATCGTCGCGCTGATTTCGCCTTACCGCGAAGATCGGCAACTGGCCCGCCGGTTGGTCAGCCAGGGACAATTTCTCGAAGTTTACGTGAATGCGCCGATTGAAGTTTGTGAACAGCGCGATCCGAAAGGTTTGTATGCCCGGGCGCGCGCCGGCGAAATCAAGGACTTCACCGGCATTTCGGCACCCTACGAACCGCCGGAAAAACCGGAGCTGGAACTGCCGACCGACCGGCTGACGATCGCCGAATCGGTTGAAAAAATCCTGAATTATCTGGCGACGGCGGATAAATGAAAACGGGCCGGCGTGCACACAGTTTGATTCTGTCGCCGACCCGTCAAACCGTCTTTCAACAGGAAAAACGGAGCGCCCGTTCTCATGGGCAATAAAAACGTAGCCCATTCCATGCCACCCGCAAGCCGTTTTTGAAAAATCTTTTTCCCGCCACGTCAACCGCGTAGTCTTGCAGCCAGCTTGAAACGGCGAATCCATTTTCTGGTCATCGGCCTGGCCCTCGCGCTGGTTTTGGGACGGCGCGCGGTGGCGGATTCGCCTTTCACCGTGGACGTCTGGAACACCGAGGACGGCCTGCCGCAAAGCTCCGTCATCGCCATCACGCAGACGCGCGACGGCTACCTCTGGCTCGGCACGCTCAACGGCCTGGTGCGCTTCGACGGCAATTCGCTCACGCCCTTCAACGTCAACAACACGCCGGGGTTGTCCGGCAACGGCATCGTTTTTCTGTTCGAGGACAGCCGGACAAATTTGTGGGTCGGCACGGCCAATGCCGGGCTGTGCCGGATTCAAAACGGCGTGGTGCAGAATTTCGACCTCGGCGGCCTGGGCGGAAATGTCACCGCCGCCTTTGAAGCTCCGAACGGCGCGGTCTGGTTCGCGACGAGCGGGCTGAAATTTTCCTGCTGGCGCAACGGCGCGCTGGAGCGGGAGCCCAAGCTGGAGCCGGAGTTTGAGAAGTTTTTGAAACTGCTCGCCGTGCATGTGATCGTCCCGGAAAAAAATGGCGACAGCTGGCAGTTGTGGCGCGGCTGGGTCGAGAAATGGCAAGGCGCGGCGCGGCAAAAATATTTTGGCCCGTGTCCGTGGGCCGACGCGACGATCACCGCCGCCGGCGAGGATGATGCGGGCAACTTGATTGTCGGCACGCGCGGCGCCGGCGTTTTTTGGTTTGATGCCGCCGGCGGTTTCCGCCATCTCACCAAAACCAATGGGTTGTCTGAAGATTATGTGCTGTCGCTGTGTTTTGATTCGGAAAAAAATCTCTGGGTCGGCACGGACGGCGGCGGGCTGGATCGCGTGAAGCGGAAAATTTTCTCGACGCCGGATGAACTGGCCGGCGGCGTGGCGCTCTCCGCCGCCGAAGACTCGCCGGGCGGGCTGTGGACAAGCTTCAACTTGCGCGGGCTGACGTATTGGCGGACGAATGCCGCGCCGCATTTTAGCATCGGCAAGGAATCCAAGCCCGGTCCGGTGCTGGTGGACGCGCAGCAGCGAGTCTGGGCCGGCACCAGCGGCGAAGGGTTGTTTCAACTCGTGGCGGGAAATTTTCAGCCGGTGGCCGAAACCGGAAAAATCGGGCGGCAGATTTATACGCTCTTTCAAAGCCGCGATGGCAAAGTTTGGGCCGGCGGGAAAAACGGACTCGGCTGTTTTGACGGTCAGCACTGGAAATTTTTTTCCAGCGCGGACGGGCTGCCGCCCAACGCCGTCCGCGCCTTGGCAGATGACGACCTTGGCAATCTCTGGATTGGCACCGAAGGCGGCGGTTTATTCTTTCTGCATGGCGGAAAAATTTCTTCCTTCAACTCGCCGGTCAAAGACATCTCCTGCCTGCTGGTTGACCGCGAAAATGAATTGTGGGTGGGCACTTCGGCCCACGGGCTGGCGCGATTGCAGAAAGGAAGCTGGGCCGAATTCACCAAGGCCGACGGCCTGATCAACGACCTTGGCTACCTCATCGAGGACGAGTTGACCAATCTCTGGATCGGTTCGTATGAAGGCCTGATGCGCGTCGAAAAAAAGTCGCTCGCGGATTTTGCGGCCGACCACAGCCGGAAGATTTCCGGGCGCACCTTTCTCACGCGCGAATGTTCCGCCGGCGCGCAGCCCGCCGCCATCCGCACGCGCGATGGCAAACTTTGGTTTCCCACGACGGAAGGTTTTGTATTCGTCAGCCCGGTGGAACTGAAACCGGACACGAATCCGCCGCCGGTGGTCATCGAATCCGTGCTGGTGGACGGCGTGCCGCAAAAAAACAATCCGCTGAGTTCCACCTGGCCGGAAAGGGTCACCTTGCGGCCGGAAAACGAGCAGTTGGAAATTCATTTTACGAGTTTGAATTTTTCCGCCCCCAAACACGCGCAGCTCGCGGTGCGGTTCAAATACCAGTTGGAAGGTCGGGATAAAA
The DNA here is from genome assembly GCA_903944085.1 of uncultured Verrucomicrobia subdivision 3 bacterium. Lineage (GTDB taxonomy): Bacteria > Verrucomicrobiota > Verrucomicrobiia > Limisphaerales > UBA11358 > UBA11358. Next base: position 2,127 of record CAJAQO010000269.1, on the reverse strand, counting down.
AACCGACGGACGCCGGCGGCGAACGCGTGGCCCACTTCAGCAAACTGACGCCGGGCAACTATGTTTTCCGCGTCACAGCCTGCAACGAGGATGGTTTTTGGAATGACACCGGCGCGACCATCGCCGTCACCGTCGAACCGCCGTTCTGGCGCACGCCGTCGTTTCTGGCCGCAGCCGCCGTGGTTTTTCTCGGCACGCTGGCCGGAATTATTTATCTCGTTTCAACCGCGAAATTGAAGCGCCAGTTGCGCGTCGCGCAGCAGAAAGAAATGATCGAGCACGAGCGCGCCCGCATTGCGCGGGATTTGCACGACCAGCTCGGCGCAAATCTCACGCAAGTCACGCTGCTCGGCGAAATGGCCGAGGCGGACAAGGATTTGCCGGTCGAGGTCGAGCAGCACGCGCAGCAAATTTGCGCCACGGCGCGCGAGACCACGCGCTCGCTCGATGAAATTGTCTGGGCCGTGAACCCGTCCAATGACACGCTCGCCAGCCTCGCCACTTACGCCTGCAAATATGCGCAGGATTATTTCGCGCTGGCCGACGTGAGCTACCGCGCCGAGCTGCCCACGCAAATTCCGCCGACGCCGATTCTGCCGGAGGTGCGTCACAATGTTTTTCTCGCGTTTAAGGAAGCCGTCAACAACGTCGTCAAACATGCGCACGCCACCGAAGCGCGGGTGAAATTGGAGCTGGCAGCGGACAAATTTATTTTGAGCGTGACCGACAACGGTCGCGGCCTCGGCGATCTTTCGGCCAAACAATTGCGGAACGGCTTGAAAAACATGCGCCGCCGGCTCGCGGATGTGCGCGGGGAATTTGAAATCGTTCCCGGCGAAACCGGCGGGACAGTGGTGAAGCTGACCGTGCCGGTAAAAACTGAATGAAGAATTAAAAATGAAGAATGCAGAAACAACTTTCGCCCGCGTTCGACGCTTGTTTCATAATTCATAATTCATCATTCTTCCTTTGACTCATGCCCATTACCATTTCCATCGTCGAGGACAACGACAAGCTGCGCGGCACGCTGGCCAAGGTGATCGGTCGTGCGGAAGGCTTTAAATTTGTCAGCGATTACGCCAGCGCCGAAGACGCGCTCGCCGATTTGCCGAAAGTGAAACCCGAAGTGGTGCTCATGGACATCAATTTACCCGGCATGAACGGCGTCGAATGCGTCCGCAAGCTGAAAGCCTTGCTGCCGCAGACGCAGGTGATGATGCTCACCGTTTACGAGGACACCGAAAATATTTTCAACGCGCTCGCCGCCGGCGCCAACGGCTACATGCTCAAGCGCACGCCGACCAAGGAACTGATCGAGGCCATCCGCGAAGTGCATCGCGGCGGTTCGCCGATGACCACGCACATCGCGCGACTCGTCGTGCAGTCGTTTCAAAAACCCGCCGCCGCCATGCCGCAGCCGGCGGGTGGGGATTTGCCTGAATTATCCGAGCGCGAACAACAAGTGCTGGATCTGTTGGTGCAGGGTTTGATCTACAAAGAAATCGCCGACAAACTCAACATCGGCTACGAAACCGTGCATACCTATATCCGCCGGATCTACGAAAAACTACAGGTGCGCACGCGGACGGAAGCCGTGGCGAAATTTCTGCAACGCTAGGCGGGTGACGCTGGTGACGCGTTGGGGACAATGTAACCACATCTGGTGACAAGCCAAACGTTGGGAATGTGTTATTCTTTTTTTGTTGTTGGACGCGGAAGCGCAGTTGAACGTGTGCAAAACTTAAACTGTGATAAGCGTCGAGAGATTTAGAGCGCTTGTTCTCATTGAGGCCGGAGTAGTGTCCGGCCTCTTTTCTTTTTGCTGACAGGCCAATTATCTGCCATTTTCATTGGGTTTTCAAGGGTTTTCTCATTTAACTGGCGGTAACTTTGGGTAACAAGAACCTACCAATTCCCTAGTTTTACTTGCAGTTTTACTTGCAGTCGAAACACGCTCAACACGCCGGCTGCCGGGACAATACGAAAAGTGCGAGCGGCATGGGCGAAGATGGAAATGAAAAAACCCGGACACTACTCCGGGTTTTTTCAACAACACTTTTAAATTGTTTTGTCGGGGTCACTACTCCCAACGCCATTAGATTAACATAGCGGCGATTTTCGTCTTGT
>CAJAQO010000268.1 GCA_903944085.1 uncultured Verrucomicrobia subdivision 3 bacterium | reverse complement strand
GAAGATGCCGCCCGTGTTCTGGCAGTCGGCGCTGAACCAGTTCGCCATCCGTTATGCCGACCGCTTTGCGGTCCTCTCCGTGTGAACCGCATGGCTAGTTAAACCATGAACCGCCTCACACACAAAATCACGGACAGGTCCGGAGATTTTTCTGGCAACGGCAGCGGGTTCGGCTTGATGCAATCGACATTCTTGCAGTTTTTTTCCGATTGCAATTCTCCGACAACTCTTGAGGTATTCCACTAAATGACAAAGGTCGCAGCGTCTTTACCCAACCCTAGACCTCCTGCCAAATTCGAGTTCGACATGTGTGTCGCCGTTGCCTCGGCAACTTCCGCGTCCACCAGTTGCCCGCTCGCCAGCAGTTCCTTGCGCTGGCGTTTACCCATCGTTCAGCAATTCGTCTGGCAACCTTGCTCGTTATTAAATAATGGAATGCGGTCACCGCGATTTTGCCCGGTGGCATCGGATTCATCAGTTCGGCGCTTTCATCGTCACTCGTGTCAAACAGAACTTTCGTTGCGTCCGCCGTTACTCCCGGGACTTGCACAAAACTACCGGGTTGCGTTTCGACCAGGCCGTCCTAACGGCTGGCTTTTTTCCCACCGTCATTATTCCGGCCCACTGCGCGGCATTGAATATCACGATCCCAAAACAGGTTTGGAGCTAGTCTTCCAGAGCAACAATTTCACTGTGCCGACTTTGACCAGCATGCCACTCTATCAAACCAGTTTGGCAGATCGAACTGTGATTCAAATGGATCAGTGCATCAAAGCCTTCTATGGCAAAAGCCCCGGCGCGATGCAAACCTCAATCCTGAGCGCCATCGTGGTTTACTTGATTGTTGCCATTTAGAAAAAATGCCCGCATCTGAATTCCGGCCTCCACACAATTCTACAAAATTTACGCCTCACACTCTTCGAGAAATCGCCGTTCTCACACGCATTTGCTCAACTGCCGGTCCCTACCCAATCAGCTAACACTGCAAACCATCAATTTTTACGAAGATTTGTAAGCGGGACACGTTTGAACTGAAATAATTTTTCAGTCCCATTTCTGTAACTATTTGTCCCCAGATCGCATAGCCGTGCGGAATTGCTTATGTAAATCTAATTATAAGCGAGTTGAAACAAGGTGAATGTAGTAAGTTGAAGGTTGCTGGCAACGGTATGAAGGCTCGTTGGTGAACGGTCTAAATGGCAAATTAAATGCACCAACATTCTTCCTTGTTCAACAAAGGAAATATTAAATTAATTTTTACGAGGTGAATTCAATATTTCCACAATTGTAGAATGGAGACACAAATCTTATGCAACAATCAAAAACCGCGATGTGGCTATTAACGCTGGCCTTGGTAATGGCGGCAGAATGTTCGTTTGCCGAGCCGGGTCCGCCGGCCGTTCCCGATGTTAGCAATTCAGCCCTATTGTTGTCGGTGGGGCTTGCTGGTTTGGCGGCGATCAGAAAGCTCATGCGTTAGAAAAGTGGCCCCGTATTTGACAGGGCTGATGCGCACTACTCGGGAACGCAAATATGGTTACATAATTACAAACTCTCGATCATTAATAAAGGGGCCGAGTTTTTAAGGCCAGATAGTTTTAGAAATTGGCAAACCTGGTTTTCCCTGCCGAGGCAGCAATTTTTGGGGTAGTAAAATCTTACATCTGACATGTTTTTAGAAGTGACGGGTATGTAATGACGTTATTTAGTGACAAGGCACAGTATGGAGCTATGCATTAAGTTAATTCCAAAAAAACACAACTATGAAAAGAATATTCTTAAAAAACGCGCTGGTTTTGTCTGTCTTCATGCTGATCTTAGGCCTGTGTAATATCACCGTAGTCTCGGCGCAGCCAAGTTGCAGCCTGAGTTTTACCGGACCGGCAGGAAACACATTGACCAGCTACATTTATTCGTATCCCAATTACCCCAACAGCGACGCTTCGCTGAACGTGCTGGTTGAAGATGCCAACGAACCACTTCCTATGGGAACATATTTGGCTTGGTGTGTTGACGCCAGCATTTTTATTGATGTTGCTCAAACTTTGCCTGGCACCTTATATATCGGCACCTTATTCCCCACTTGCGACACAAATTTGAACAACGAACTGCCCCCCAACCATACTCCGACTTTTTATGTTTCTCCCGCTGTGTGGCAGCAGGTGAACTATATGCTTAACCATAAGAATGGCGCTTATTTCTGGGACATACAAGTGGCGATTAATGATTTAGTTGGCGGACCTGCGCCTGGGCCCTCCCCACCGTATCCTCCATTTGATCCCACAGTTGTGCAATCGCTGCTTACGGATGCGAGCAATAATGCAGCGGCTTGGGTTCCACACTGCGGCAATGTAATTGGAGCAGTTTATGATATGCTGGATGAAGGGAGTTCGGTTTTGACTAACGCTGTCCAGCTTCTGATGGTCGAGGTTCCTTTTTGTCAGGTGACGTTTACGAATTGCCCACCCGACCTTTCACTCGGCTGCAATCCGGCTCCGACCAGTATTCCAGACTGTCAAAATCCGGTTGACCCAACAAAAGTGGCTGCGACTTCCTGTTGTGGCTATCCGGTAACGATTACTTGCACGAAATCCGAATCCACGGCCGGATGCATGTCGTTTCGGTTTTTGATCTACACCGCTTCCGACGGCTATGGGAATACTGCCTCTTGCATGCAAACCATTTCTTGGACCACGGACACCAATGTGCCAGTAATACTCGCTGCGCCGACCAACAGCAACCTGGGTTGCAATCCTGCCACCTTGCCGACGGAGGCGAGTGTGAAGGCGCAAGTGGTGGCGACGGATAATTGCACGTTGCAAAGCACCAATGTCTCGCATGTGGATAGCGGTTCCCCCTGCGCAATGACTCGCACGTTCAGCATCTCGGTTACTGATGGCTGCGGCAATACTGCCGCGCGAACAGTGGTTTACACTTGGACGGTTGACACGAACGCCCCGGTGATTACAAGTGCGCCGACGAGCAGCAATTTAGGTTGCAACCCGGCCGTGTTGCCGACGGACGCAAGCGTGAAGGCACTGGTGATGGCGACCGACAATTGCACGTTGCAAAGCACCAACGTCTCGCATGTGGATGGCGGTTCCCCCTGCGCAATGACTCGCACATTTAACATCTCGGTTATTGATGGGTGCAGCAACGCAGCCGCGCGAACGGTGGTTTATACCTGGACGGTTGACACGAACGCCCCGGTGATTACAAGTGCGCCGACGAGCAGCAACTTGGGCTGCAACCCGGCCGTGTTGCCGACGGACGCAAGCGTGAAGGCACTCGTGGTGGCGACCGACAATTGCACATTGTTGAGCACCAATGTTTCGCACCTCGATACTGGGTCGCCGTGCGCGATGACTCGCACGTTTACCATCACGGCCACGGATGGCTGTGGCAACGTCTCGGCTTCGCGAACGGTCACTTACACTTGGACGGTTGACACGAACGCCCCAGTCATAACAAGTGCTCCCACGAACAGTAATTTAGCCTGCAACCCCGCCAATTTGCCGACAGACGTGAGCGTGAAGGCGCTGGTTGCGGCGACGGACAATTGCACGTTGCAGAGCACCAATGTTTCGCACCTCGATACCACCAATGGTTGCGTTGTTACCCGCACCTTCACCATCACAGCCATGGACGCTTGCGGTAACGTATCCACGCCCAAGAGTGTTGTTTATACTTGGACTGCGGACACCAACGCACCAGTAGTCGTCTGTCCGCCAGATATCACCATCAGCAATAACCTTGTTCCTTATTGCACCTTCATTCCGGGCGATTATGGTGCTGTGTGCAATGGCACCAATGCGGCAAGCATCCTTACCAACTGCTTCAAGAAAGTTTATACCAATGGATTTCTGCAATGTGGCATCACAAATTCCACTGGTTATTGCCTCAAATTTACCACCTGCACCAACATCCAGAAATTTGTGCCATGCGGGGGAACTCCCGGCTGTTTGAAAGCGAATTATAGCAACCCGACTAGTTGCGAGGCGGGAGTATTTGCGGGACAGGCTCTTTGTTTGAAGCTCAATGTAGATTTTGGCGACGCCAAATCCGTAACCGGGTTTTCAGCAGGCTGTGGAGATTTGGTTTTGAATGACCCCACCTGTCCGCTAAACGGAAAGAGCATCCGGCAAATTCTTGGCATTTGTAACACAGCCTTGGGTGGCGGCGATATTTCATCCTATGGTTGCACCATCACCAATTTGAGCATTATTTGCAGCAATCTGAATCAATCGTTCCAGAATTGCACGCCCAGCCCATGGTGCAATGGTCACCTTGTGCCGCCGGCGATCACCAATGTCTCGCCCTCGGTAACCGGCTATGCCACCGTCGTTGACAAGTGCAGTTCCACTCCGACGCTTACTTACACCGATGTTATTAGCGCCGGCACCTGCAATGGAAACTACATTATCGCCCGCACATGGGTGGCCGTGGATGGCTGTGGTAACAGCAATAGTTGCACGCAGAACATTTTTGTTGGCGGTTCACAAGCCAGTGTTTGCGGCAGTGTATTCATGGATTGTAATGGCGATGGTTTTCTGACGCCCGGATTCGATTCAGGCATTCCGAACATTCCGGTCACGCTCAAAAACGGCCAAAATATCGCGGTGACTACAAACCTAACGGATTCGCAAGGTTCATATTGCTTCTACAATCTGACGCCTGGCACCTACACGGTCAGCATCGCCCAGCCCACCGGCAATGTTCAGACTGCGGGCACGCATACCAATCACTGGCTGAACAGCAGCGGCCAACAATGTTGGAATGAAAATGATGGTTATCAGCATTGCAAGGGCGCAAACGGGGTGGATTGTTGGACGGCCAATGATGGCTACCAGCATTGGAAGAATTCGAGCGGCCAGGATTGCTGGAAAGACAAATATGGGAACTCGCACACGCAGAGCTGTAATTATGTCAGTTGCGACGTGCCTAAGGGAAACGCCGAAACATTTACCTTGGCTCCCTGTCAAGCTTTGACCTTTGTAAATTTCGCCTATCAGGGCACAGTGCCTAAGCCCGTCGTCTGTGTGACAGGACCCAGCTCGGGAATCTGCGGTCAGACGATTACCTACACTTGCTGCGTCACTAATACTGGCACCGCTTGTTTCACCGCCTGTCAAGTAACTGCGTGCGGCAAATCGTTTACCTGTCCAGCCTTAAGCCCCGGACAAGGCTGTTCGTTCCCGATTAATTATCAATTCCAGTATGGCGACTTTGGTTGGTTTAACTGTCAGGCATCAGCCTCCTGCTATTACCCGAGTTCGAGCAGTCCCTGCACCGCGCAGGCAACTTGCAATACTTATGTATTCTGGTAATTTTTAGGTTTGGTTCCCTGGGAACAAAACTGGCCGGCTCTTAAAGTCCGGCCAGTTTTTTGCGGTAATACCCAGTTTGTAATTATGCTTATCCGGTTGTTTGCCAACCTGGGCACAGTCTGTTTTTTGAGAAATAGCCCGGCACTTGGGCGCTGGGACCTCGACACGGTGTAAGCCCAAGTCCGACCGGGACAAAAGAATGTTCTGCCATCCTGCGGGACTTGGATCTTGGTGACGACGAAACCTGAAGTGCTGGGCTATTCTCGGAATGGTGCGTGGCGAGTAATCGGATCAGCATGGGCCTTGACGGGGTTGTGCTGCACATAAGCCACCAACCGCCCCTGGTCGGTGGCGTGGACGTGGTTGGGCATCACCACCCAGACGCGAAACTCGTAGCGCTGCGTTGAAATGAGAGGTTTGAGGCATGCTGATTAGTTCTGGCAGCGCGGATCGTTGCTCACTCAGGGGCACGCCCACGCGGAAAACCCAGGTGCACCGGACACTCCAAGTCCAAGGATTCGGGTCTGGGGCGTGCTGCCCAATTTCGCCCTCCCGTTTCTCCGCTTTTTCCGCCGGGCTGGAAGGCCACCTCTACGGCGACTGGGGATGCTTCGTTCCGCCAGGAAAACGGTTCAACGCGGGCGCGGAACGATGCGTTCGCTCACGAGAACGATGAGGGTCGGACGCAAAACGCAGACGCGCGGAAGCAGAACGCTTCGTTCGACAGCGAGAACGATGAGGGTCGGGGACAGAACGCTTCGTTCCGCTGACGGAACGGCTCGTTCCCGTCGCAGAACGAGATTGGTTTTATGTGGACTGTTAAGATCGGCCCAACCCGAATCCGTCGTTGTTAAACAGAGCCGAGCAAACGGCGCTTTGGTCCCTAAAATGAAAAATAAAAACCCACCCGCGAACGAATTCACGGGTGGACTGTGCTTTTAATGGTTATGTTAATACCCCATTACTTCCGCAGCTTGCGTATTGCACGCGCAGCGCCAATCCCAAATGGCACAAGCAACAAGGCTCCCGCAAAAACAGTGCTCGGCTCTGGCACTGTTGGTGGTCCTGGTGTGGCATGGACTATTACTGGCAGCGCACATATTGCTGCGCCGATAATCATGGTTAATCTTGTTTTCTTCATCTCGCACTCCTTGTTTTTGATGTTTTATAGCTGGCCTTAATCCAACTAATGGTATTTTTTAACAAAACAGGAAGCCAGCCGCTATCGCATTCTGGGCCATGCTTATACTTTTTTGAGACAATTTGCGGCCGCTTGGACTGAATACCGCACCTTGTTAAACGAAGATGAACCTGCACGCTCGGACCACACTTTCGGTTTATTGAGTTGGTAAGCTATGAATTGCAAAATTTTAGTCGCCAACCCCGCCGCATTTGCTAATTTGCCTTTACTTCACGAAAGGATATATGGACATAAAACGGGCTGTTATAACTGCTGCCGGTCCGAAACAGCGGACGCTGCCGCTGCAAACGCTGGTTGACCGCGACGGCAAAACCAAGACCGCGCTTGCCATCATCGTCGAGGAGGCGCTGAACTCCGGGGCCGAAGAGATTTGCGTGGTAGTTTATCCCGGCGATGCCGACACCTACCGGGCCGCCGCCGGTCCGCATGGCAAGCGCTTACAGTTTGTCGAGCAGGGCAAATCGCTGGGCTACGGCCACGCGGTTTGGAGCGCCCGCAGCTTCACCGGCTCCGAGCCGTTTCTGCTGCTGGTGGGCGATCATCTTTATTTAAGCCGGGAGACCCGCAGTTGCGCGCGGCAGTTGGTTGAAGTGGCCGCCGCCGAAGCCTGCGCGGTCTCTGCCGTGCAAGCCACACACGAAAGTAAACTGCCGTATTACGGCGTGGCGGGCGGGCGTTTGGCGGAGAACCGCCAAGGACTTTACCTCATCTCCGAAGTATTGGAAAAACCAACTCCGACCGTCGCGGAACAACGCCTCATCGTGCCGGGCTTGCGCGCGGGCCATTACCTGTGTTTTTTTGGGATGCATGTTTTGACGCCAGCGGTGATGGACTTGCTGGGCGCGGAAGTGGCCGCCGGCGAAACGGCGAGCCTGAGCCAGACGCTGGCGAAACTGGCGAACCGCGAGCGTTACTTGGCCAGCGAACTGCAGGGCCGCCGGTTTGACATCGGTTTGAAATACGGTTTGCTCACCGCGCAACTCGCGCTGGCGTTGAGCAGTCCGGACCGCTCGGAAGTTCTCGCCGGCATGGTGGAACTCCTCGCGCAGGAACCGCATTAAGGACGAACATGGCCTGTTCGCTCATCGAAATTATCACGTCGGCGGATGCGCGCATTCGCAACCAGTCGCTCGACGCGGTTTGCACCCGGGCTTCCGCCGAAGAACTGTTGGCGGCCTGCGCCGAGTTGGAAGCGTTTCGCCGCCGCAGCGACAATCTTTACGAACGCGTCCGCGCGCTGTTTTTCCTCTACGCAATTCACCGTTTTCATTTGCCGTCAAAGCTGTCCGCCGGCGCGGACGGCATGATTCCGTTCAAAGGTTTCGAGCATCTGCTGCAGCGCCGGTTTGAGGAGGCGCTGGACCAGTTTCTAACCGTGCAAAAAAATTCCGGAGCCAGCGACGCCATTTCCAGCGCGCTGGCCGCCGTGTATCAGCGCATTGGTTTTCAAACCCTCGCTGACCAGGTGCGCCGCAGCGTGCGCTCGGTGCGCGGCAACCAATGGATGTTTCGCATGGGCCATCCGGCGGATCATCCGCTGCGGCTGCGCCCGGAACTGCTGCAACGCGGCGCGGACGGCACTTATCCCGTGCTGCGCGAACACACGCCGGTGCGCATGGATTTGAGCCACTCGGGCTGGAGCGACATTTTCTTCCTCGGCATGGATTTTCCGGAAGGCGCGCGCGTGCTCAACGTGTCCATTGATCTGGGCGTGCATGGACGAGACCAACTGCCGCAACCGCCTGTCGAGGCTTGCCTGCGCGTCATTGACGAACCGATTCTGCGCCTGACCAGCGTGGACCTCGGCGCCACTGCCGACATCAGCAGTCTCGCCGAAGTTTTTGATTTCGCCCGCGATTATTTGGGCCTGCTGAAAGCCGCCGTGATTGCCGCTGGCATTGTGCCGCCGGGCATCGAAGGTTCGGGCCTGAATCTGGCCGATTTGCTGGCGCGCATTGTCGGGGCCGGACGCGGGCTGGAACTGGTCAGCCACGTCAACGACATTCCGAAAGGTTCGCGGCTGGCGGTCTCAACCAATTTGCTCGCCTCGCTGATTTCCGTCTGCATGCGCGCGACGAGCCAGGCCAGTTCGCTGATGGGCGCGCTCGCCGAGGAGGAACGGCGGCTGGTGCTCGCGCGCGCGCTGCTCGGCGAATGGCTCGGCGGCTCGGGCGGCGGCTGGCAGGATTCCGGCGGCGTTTGGCCGGGGATGAAGCTGATTTGCGGCGTGGCCGCCACCGCCGGCGAACCCGAATTCGGCATCAGCCGCGGACGGCTCATGCCGGCGCATCAGATTTTGGATCACGGCGATGTTTCCGCTGCCACCCGCGAGCGCTTGCAACAAAGCCTGGTGCTAGTTCACGGCGGCATGGCGCAGAATGTCGGACCGATCCTGGAAATGGTGACGGAAAAATATTTGCTCCGTTCCGCCGCCGAGTGGGCGGGACGACAACAGGCCATCGGCGTGCTCGATGAAATTGTCGCGGCGCTGCGGGCCGGCGATGTGCGCGGCGTGGGCGCGCTGACCACGCGCAATTTTCGCGAGCCGATCCAGACCATTATTCCGTGGGCGAGCAATGCGTTCACCGAATCGCTCATCGCCTCGGTGCGCGCGGAATTTGGCGAGGATTTCTGGGGCTTCTGGATGCTCGGTGGCATGGCTGGCGGTGGCATGGGTTTTATTTTCGAGCCGTCCCGCAAGGCCGAGGCGCAGCGGCGCTTGCAAACCATCATGTCGCAGACCAAGCAGGAATTGCAGCACGCGCTGCCCTTTGCGATGGAGCCGGTGGTTTATGATTTTGGCATCAACGAGCGCGGCACTTGGGCGGAGCTGTTGCGCGGCGAGGATGCGCTACTGCCGCGCGGTTATTATGCGTTGCACGTTCCGCGCTGGCTGCGCGCCGACCCGCAGGCGCTGCCCCAACCGCAGCGCGCGGAACTGGACAAATTCAGCGCGGCTTGCCGCCTGCGACCCGAATGGTCCGGCATGATGCAGACCTTGTTCGACCGTCTGCTGCCTCGCTTGAAATCCGATAGCGGCCGCCAGCAAAGCCTGACGGAGCTGCTTGAGCAAAACGGTTTTGACCGCGTCCAGCACGAGCAGATTCGGGACGATTTGAAAAATGGCCGCATCGGCATCGCGCAAAACCGTCTGCCCGCCAATGCCGGCATCAAAGACGTGCAGGATGCGGATGTGTTGTCGGCCACCCAGCCGCTCGCGGATGAATTGCGCCAGGCCGGACTGGCTGCCATCGCGCGCGGCGAACTCGCCGTGGTCACGCTTGCCGCCGGCATCGGCAGCCGCTGGACGCAAGGCGCGGGCGTGGTGAAAGCGCTGCATCCCTTTTGCAAGTTTGCAGGCGCGCACCGGACTTTCATCGAAACCCATCTGGCCAAAAGCCGGCGCATCGGCCAGCTCGCCGGTTTGCCATTGCCGCACATTTTTACCACGAGTTATCTCACGCACGCGGCGACCGAGGAATTTCTGCGGCGGCAAAAGAATTATCAATATCCCGGCCCGCTGTTGTTGTCGCCGGGCCGATCCATTGGTTTGCGGATGATCCCGATGGTGCGCGACCTGCGCTTTCTGTGGGAGGAAATGCCGCAGCAACGGCTCGACGAGCAGCAGCAAAAAGTGCGCGAGAGCTTGCGCACCGCGCTCCTCAATTGGGCGCGCTCGGCGGGCGAGGGCAGCGACTACACCGACAATCTGCCGTCGCAATGCCTGCAACCGGTCGGCCACTGGTTCGAGATTCCGAACCTGCTTCGCAACGGCGTGCTCGCGCAATTGCTCGCCGAACGACCGCAGTTGCAGCATCTCATGCTGCACAACATTGACACACTTGGCGCGGATGCCGACCCGGCGATGTTTGGCCTCCACCTTGCGCAAGATGACTGCCTGACGTTCGAGGTTATCACCCGCCGCTTGGAAGATCGCGGCGGCGGTCTCGCCCGCGTGAATGGTCAAGTGCGGCTGGTGGAAGGTTTGGCCATGCCGCGCGAGGAGGACGAATTTCAACTGCGTTTTTATAATTCCAACACCTGCTGGATCAACCTGGATAAACTGCTAAAGGTTTTTGGCCTGCACCGAGAAGACCTGACAATTCCCGAACGCGTGGCCGCCGCCGTGCGCACCGTCGCCGCGCGGATGCCAACTTATATCACCATCAAAGACGTGAAGAAGCGCTGGGGCCACGGCCAGGAAGATGTCTTCCCCGTGAGCCAGTTTGAAAAACTGTGGGTGGACATGACGGCGTTGCCGGAAGTAAAAACCCGGTTCGCCGTGGTGCCGCGACTGCGCGGGCAGCAGCTCAAAGACCAGGCCCAGCTCGACGGCTGGCTGCGGGATGGCTCGGCTGATTTCGTGAACCAGCTTTGCGTCTGGCGTTGAAGTAGTGGCCAGCTGGCACAGTGTCAATAAGCTGTAGAGAAAGGTGAATCGTCAGGCCAAAGCATATTAGGCTGGACATTAGCTGGAGCGTTGCATAAAATGGTTTCAGTTCAGAAACAAACTAGGAAAGTTTATGTGGAGATTTTTGGGCAAACTATTTTTCCCCGACCTGCCGCCGTGGCAACGCGACGTGCAGTTGAAAGTCATCATTGTGGCGGGAGTGATCATCGGGCTCGTCGCAGGCGGATATTTTCTGTTCGTTCATGGCAAATAGCGCGGTCAGCAGCGCGCTGGCGGTGACGGATTTTTTCCACCGCCACTGACAATTTGCACAGGCTGCCAACCATTCGTCCGCCGGCAACCGCCTCAAACAGCCACAGCCCCCGGTTTCACTTCCTCGCGACGGAACGGTGCATATTTGGTATGAAGCAGTTTGTGGGCGAGATGCGAATTGGGTTTGTCATAGAAGTCGGTATAGAGCCGGAGAATATCCGGATTCTCCTGCGACTTCCGGTATTGCGACGTTTTGTCAATGTTTACCAGCACCTGCTGGCGCTGCGACAAGGTGCCCGTTTTTTCCGGCACCGGATGGCCCGCGCCGCAAATGCAGCCGCCCGGACAGGCCATGACTTCGACCAAATCGTAACCGGTGTTTTCGCCTTTGAGGATTTTCTCGATGACAGGCTCGGCATTGGCCAGACCTGAAATGACGGCCACACGCACTTTTTTGCCGCCGGCTTCAATGGTGGCTTCCTTCAAGCCTTCAAAGCCGCGCACCTGCTCGAACTCCAGATGATCCACCAGCGGTTTGCCGGTGAGTTTCTCGACGGCCATGCGCAACGCAGCTTCGGCCACGCCGCCGGAGGCACCGAACAACACGCCCGCGCCGCTGACGCGCCGGTAAGGTTCGTCGAATTCCTGGGGCTGAATATCGGCGGCATTCAACCGCAACAGTTTCATCATCTCCAGCAACTCGGTGGTGGTCAGCACCGCGTCCACATCGCGGATGCCGCCGGGGGCGAATTCCGGGCGCGCGGCCTCGAATTTTTTGGCCAGGCAAGGCACCACGGAAACCACATAAATATCTTCCTTTTTGACGCCGGCCAGCTTGGCAAAATGATTTTTCACCGTCGCGCCCATCATTTGCTGCGGCGACTTGCAGGAAGACAAATATGGAATCATGCCGGGATAGCGGCGTTCCACAAAATTAACCCAGCCGGGACAGCACGAGGTGAATTGCGGCATCACGCCGCCTTTTTCAACGCGCGTCAGGAACTCGGTGGTTTCTTCCATGATGGTCAGGTCGGCGGCAAAGGTGAAATCAAACACCTTGTCGAACCCGAGCTTCTTCATCAAGCCGGCAACAAACTGCGGCGCCTGGTCAAACGGGATCTTGAACTGATCGCAGAAAACACTGCGGACCGCTGGTGCCACAAAACCGACGACGAGCTTCTTCGGATTATTGATGGCGCGGAAAACCCGGCCACGTTCCCGGCGATATTCCAGCGCGCCGCACGGGCACGCGGTGACGCACTGGCCGCAAGAGACGCAATCTGTCTCGTTGAGCGGTCCGCCGCTGTGCGTGCCGACCAGCAGTCGGCCGTGCGTGAGCCGGTAGGTGAGCACGCCCGGGCCTTCGATTTCCGCACAGGCGGAAATGCAGCGACCGCAGGCGATGCACTTGTTGTGATCGCGGATGATGAACGGATGATCGTCCACGATCGGCATAAATGGCCGCACATGCGCCGGGGTGCGGAATTCAATGCCGAGTTCACGGGAAGTTTTGCGCAAGGTGCAGTCGAATCTTTCGCTGCAACCGCATTTCAAACAGCGCGCGGCTTCGTTGCGCGCGGTGGCTTCATCCAAGCCCAGATCCACTTCGGTAAAACCTTTCAGGCGCGCGGGCACGGGCAGGGCGGGCATGGTGGCGCGGGTGAGCTTGGGCATCGCCTCGAATTCCCAGCGGGGCAAATCTTCCAGCGAACCGCGGCTGCAATTGTAATTGGCGTTTTCCGGCCGCACGTAACCTTTGGTGAGAAATTCGTCCATGGCCTTGGCGGCGCGGCGACCGGCAGATACGGCTTGGATGACGGTAGCCGGCCCAGTGACGCAGTCGCCACCCGCGAAGATTTTTTCCTCGGAAGCCTGCATGGTCTGGCCGTTGATTTCAATGTCGCCCCATTTGTTGAGCTTCACCGGCAGATCGTTGTAGAGAAACTGCGTGTTGGTGCTCTGACCGATGGCGCCGATGATGGTGTCGGCCGAGAGCGTGAAATCACTGCCTTCCACCGGCACCGGACGGCGGCGGCCCGAACGATCTGGTTCGCCCAAGGCCATCTTCAGGCAGTGTAGTTCCTTGCAACCGTCGGCTGCGGTGATCTTCGTGGGCGCGGTGAGGAAAACCATTTCCACGCCTTCGTGCAAAGCTTCTTCGACTTCAATTTTTTCCGCCGGCATTTCCTCGCGGGTGCGGCGATAAACCAGCTTCACGTTTTTGGCACCCTTGCGCAGCGCCGTGCGGGCGCAGTCAATCGCCGTGTTGCCGCCGCCAATGACGATGACGGTGTCGCCCAGTTTGACTTGCACGCCCTTCGTGACTTGTTCCAAATACTGGATGCCCAGCCAGACGCCCTCAATGTTTTCGCCTTCAATCTGCATCGGTGTCGCGCGCCAGGAACCGATGGAAAGATAAACCGCATCGAAATCGCGCGCGAGATCGTCCAGCCGGATGTGCGTGCCCAGCGCTTTTCCCGTCAGGATTTTCACGCCCAAAGATTTGATCACGTCTATTTCCCGATCCAAAGTCGCTTTGGGCAGCCGATATTCCGGGATGCCGTAGCGCATCATGCCGCCGGCGTGCGGCTGACGTTCAAAGACGGTGATCTCATGACCATTGATCACCCCGTAATAAGCTGCCGCCAGGCCGGACGGACCCGCGCCCACAACGGCAATGCGTTTGCCGGTCTTGTCGGCGAGGCGGGGCAGCCACGGACCGTTGGCCATGTCCCAGTCCGCCGCAAATCGTTTTACATGATTGATCGCCACCGGGGAATCCACCAAGCTGCGCCGGCATTTCGCCTCGCAGGGATGCGGGCAAACGCGGCTGCAAACCACCGGAAACGGATTGCGATCCTTGATCACGCGCACCGCCGCCTGGAAATTGCCGTTGACCACGTGCCGCAGGTAGCTCTGAATGTCAATATTGGCCGGACAGGTCTGCACACAGGGCGCTACGCAGTCGGCATTGTGATCGCTCAAGAGCTGTTCCAACCGCACGCGCCGATACGCTTCCAGCTTCGGCGAATGCGTCGTGATCACCATGCCCGCTTTGATCGGCGTGTGACAGGCTTTGACATCGCTGCCATTGCCCAGCTCCACCGCGCACATGCCGCAGTTGCCATTGGCGCGCGGCAGGCGGATGTCATAGCACAGGTGAGGAATATGCTGTCCCTCCTGGAGCAGCGCCTGCAAAATGGTCAGGCCGTCAAACACCTCCAATTCGCGGCCGTTCACCGTCACCTTGATTCGTTTCCGGTCAGTCAATGAAATCATATTGTTGTTCAATTCTTGTTCGTTCGCGGCCAACCCCGCTCAAAAAGACACCCATGAATATGAAAAAGTGAAACATGTTTAAATACAAAATTCCGCTTTCAGTTAAGTAGTATTAATCCATAACCATAAAATTAGCGCCGCTTTTGCCTTGGTAGGGAAGCGTTAAATGGTGATTTTCGATCCAGCTTGGACCTGATTCGTGCTGTTCGAGCATAGCCGAGCACTTCAGTGCTGGGCCATGCTCGGAATGGCGCGGTGCAAGGCAACCAGTTAAGCAAAGTGGCCACGCGCCTTCTTCCGGCAGCTCTGTTTGCCCGCTATATTTTGGTGCGTGGCCGCGCCCGGGCTTTGGCCGGCAGGCACGCCGTCGCCATCCAAAGGGAAACCGGGACAAACAAACCACCGGAACTGGTTATGTTCCGGCGGTGGCGAAGAAATGGGCTGGTTCGGGAAGTTCAGTTCGCG
>CAJAQO010000267.1 GCA_903944085.1 uncultured Verrucomicrobia subdivision 3 bacterium | reverse complement strand
GTGGCCGCGTCAGCCGATGCCGTGTATCGGAGTTTTTCGCGGCTGGGCGGCACGCGGGGCTGGCTGTATATGGATTGGGCGTGGCAGATTCGCGGGCTGGTGGACCGGCTTTGTGGCGGTGTCGGTATGCGCCGTGGCCGTCGTGATCCCGAAGCGGTTCGCGCCGGCGACCCGCTGGATTTTTGGCGCGTCGAAATGGTCGAGCCGGGCCGGTTGATCAGGCTGCGAGCGGAAATGCTGGTTCCCGGCCGGGCGTGGCTGGAGTTCAAGTCGCTACCGCAGCCGGACGGGCAAACGCTGCTCACACAAACGGCATTTTTTGAGCCGAAAGGTTTGTTCGGTTTGCTTTACTGGTATGCGCTCTATCCGGTTCACGCGCTGATCTTCAGCGGTCTTATTCGGCGAATAGGCGAACAGGCTTGCTGATGCCGAACGCTGTCATCACCCAAAACGCATGACTGGATCAAGTCCGCATCCCGAAAATAAAAATGATTTCAATTGGTCACAATAGTTCGAACCTCGTCTGGCTGCGCCTTGATCTGCGGCTCACCGACAATCAGGCGCTGGCGGCGGCGCGGTCATTCCCGTTTTCATTCACGCACCAAGCAATTGCGCAGCGCAATATGTGCGGGCAGGTTAAGCCGAAGGATAAATTTGTGAGTCGTGAATATCACCCAACAAACGACCGTTCAGAATATGAAGAATGCGATTCATGCGGCGAAGCCAAGGCGACTGAGGAGTTTGGTTCCCCTGGTCATCTCCCTGGTGGAAACTGTTGTGGTTTCGACATTGACAGTTGCGTGTGCGCTGCCTGTGCCGAGCGAAGCAATCGCGAATGGGAAATCGGAAGATACCCTGTCTTTTTGAAGTTACCCGATGGCTCGTATTGGTGGGACGAGTTAAATCAATTGAGCCTGATTGAGGGGATCGGTAAACAGGGAACTCCCCATTTAGTCTCGCTCTCTTCGAGCATGTTCAACATCACCCACTTGGACTGGCAAGGACGCTTTGTTGCAGATAGTGTCGCCCCGAGGCCAAAAGATGCGATGGACTATTTCTAATCGGTTGGGGCGCGCTTACGAGTGGACTTAATATATGCCCATCGTGAACCGCCCGCTAGAACCAAACTAAAGAATGCACCTTCTCCAGCACGAGTATATATGTGTGAGTCATTAAAATCAGAAAATGCGGTAGTTAATATATTTCATTTCAGAAGCATCCTTTGGTTTTGACAAAAAAGTGTTGGCTCGACGGTGTAACCCTGCCACAAGGCAGGGATGAAAAAACAGCCAATCAAGCCAACACGTTCCAAGTTCAACATTTTGCGGCAGGTTTGCAACCTCATACCACCGCATCTGGTTTCGAAAACTGGCCGCGCTACGGGTGCGGCGGACAAGGCGCGAACCTTCAAACCGTGGAGTCATGTGGTAACCCAATGCTATGCCCAACTGACGCATAGCATCAGCCTCAATGACGTCTGTGATTCGCTGCGCCTGCACTCGGGCCCGTTGGCCAGTGTCCGCGGAGCCACGGCACCGAGCCGCAACGGGTTTTCCACCGCCAACCGCGAACGACCGGCGGCGATGGCTGAACAACTGTTTTGGGCGGTGTTGGGTCATCTGGGCGAACAATCGCCGGGCTTTGTGGCGGGCCACCGCCGGGGTGCGGCGTTTCGCTTCAAGGTGCCGATTCATGTGGTGGATACCACGGTGATGGAATTGGTGGCCAACTGCATGGACTGGGCCAAGCACCGGCGACGCAAAGCCGCCGCCAAAACCCACATGCGGCTGAACTTGCAGAACCTGCTGCCCAACTTTGTCATCATTGACACCGCCGGCGAACATGACAACCAGCGGGCACGGGAACTGTGCGCCGGAGTCAAGGCCGGTGAAATCGTCTTGATTGACAAGGGTTATGTGGACTTCGCGCATCTGAAGGATTTGGATGAACGCGGCGTGTTTTGGGTCACGCGAGCCAAAGACAACCTGGCCTATGAAGTCCTCGAGTCCATGCCCCCATCCCAAGATGAAAAGATTCTCCGGGATGAAGTCATCCGGTTGAGCAACCCGAACAAACCCGCACCGGAGCTGATGCGCCGGATCGTGGCGCTGGCAGATCGAGGTCTTTTTCAAACAGATCAAGCAGACGTTGCAATTGGCCGACTTCCTCGGCCACAACGCCAACGCCGTGCGCTGGCAGGTCTGGATGGCCCTGCTGGTCTATCTGTTGCTGCGTTACCTGAGTTATGTTTCGAAATGGGCACATAGCTTCACGCGACTCTTCACGATTCTCCGTGCGGTCTTGTGGTCAAAAATTGACCTGTTCGATTTGCTCGAGCGCTATGGGACAGCCAAGGGTAGCTTCCGGAACTTGGCACGACCGGAACAAGCGTATTTCCCAGGCTTCCTGTGAAACTGGGGGACAGCATCGGCTGGAGACAGCCTCGCTCGTAGTAGCACCAGTGCGCATTCATACAAATTTTCTAAATCGTATTTCGTGAAGACCGCCAATATTCCCCTGTGAAATCAGGGGGAGCAGTCGGACCTTCTCGTCTAACAGGATGCTTGTGTACTTATTTCATTGATAAAACCACCAAAATCTTAAACTCATTTTGCCGACGGAATGCCGATTCATTCGGAAATCCACCCCGCCCAATCAATATCCATGCCCATCTGGGACGGTGTTTAAATCGGAAAATAATATCTGACAATTGCAGCACCGCAGCCAATGGTCTAGACGGAGCCACCGCCGACTCACGGCGTGAACCACGACAGCGTAACAGACCGCGCCAACCGTGGTTGGCGACATTAAAAACCAGCAGCAGCGCCAGTTTTGGCGTTGAAATGTTAAGCATCTTTATCCTTCCCAAAGCAATCACAATCAGTTCATTTATTTCGTCAAAAATAATCCGCCTGATTTTGCACTCGGCGTTCAGCGCAGCGGCATATGGTTGATGACGTGGGTTGAAATCAAATGCAAAAAACATGGCCGCACACGTCTCTCGCTCCTCGCCAGATTGCAGATTGGCGGTCATTACTGTCCTTCGATTCGGTAGAAGGTGGCGCCGTTGGTCGGCAAGACCATGAGAGTATTGGCATTGATGACCGCGCCCACGTTTTGCCAGACCGGACTGACCAGATTCGTCGTCATCTGCACTTGATACGGCCCGATCCCTCCTGCCCAGTTCAGTTGCAGATTGTTCCCCTGCATCACCGCGCTCGTCCCAATCGCCGGCGCAGCCGTCACCGTGAGATTCATGGTCGCGCTGTTGGATAAGCCAATGGAGTCAGTCGCGCTCAACACAAAGCTGTTGGTGCCAACATTGCCAGAAAGGGGCGTCCCAGTTACCTTGCCGTTGCCCGCAATGTTTAACCACGCCGGGCCGTTGACCTTGCCAAAGGTGATCGTGACACCATACGGATCGCTGGCGTTCGTCGCCACGCCGGCGGCGTAAAGTTGACCCGCAACCACTCCCGGCAAGGTGAACGGATTCGCCAAAAATAGCAGCGGCTGATTTGTCGCCGCCGAGTAAAGCATTTGCAATGCGTTGCTCGAAACGGCGTAGTTGAACACGGCCACGGCCGCAAGACTGCCCAGAAAATTTTTATTTGGGTATGCGCTGTCGTTGCCGATCTGGCTGGTGCCGGCGAAGGTCATGTTGTTGTGGGCATGCACAAACGTGCCTTGTTGCACGCCATTGGAACTCCAGCAACTGACCACGGCATTGCTTGGGGTGACGGTCAAGGCCACCAGCGACCATTGGTTCAGCGGCGGAACCACGCCCGAACCCGACCAACTCCATGTCGCCGAATCGTCATTGTTCCAGATGTAACCCAGCGGATAAGCGCCATTGACCAGCGAGCCATAATAGCAAAAACCAGCCACCGTGCCACCCGTGCGATCAACCAAAATCGCGCTGCTGCTTTCGGCGCCGGTGGGATAAATCCAAGCGACGATGCTTGCATTGGTATTGCTTAAATTCAAGGCGGGCACTGTCACGCCCGAGTTGGCCGTGCGTATGGTTTGCAATGCCGTGTTCGTCGGCGAAAAACCCGGGTAAAGCGGGGGTCGCGGGCCGACGATGTTATACAGTGAATTGCCGTTCATCGCCAAATTTCCATAAGTGCCATTGTAGCCACCAACATAGTCATAGGCGGTCACGGTGCCACTGGCGGGGGCACCGGTTTCATTTAATTCCCAGAAAGCCACCGGCCCGTTGCTTACAATGGCGCTGGCAAAAGCGCCGACCGGGGAGATCACCGTCAGCGTTGCCGCGCCGCTGGTGACCGAGCCATACGAATTGGTGACAACCACAATGTAGTCGAGGGCGTTGGTGAATTGTGCGCTGACTATCGTCAGGGTCGCGTTGGTGGAACCAGAAATATTTCCTCCGTCCGTCAGGTTGGTGTAATTCCCATTGAGCCCAGCCTTCCATTGGTAAGCTAACGGCGCGGTGCCGCCCACGGTCACAGTGGCGCTGGCGGTCTGGCCGGCATACACCGGCAACGGAACCCAAGTCGGACCAATCCCAATCAGCGGCGGAAACTGGCTGCTCGCCGGTGCGTCCAGTGCTCCATAGATGGCAAATTCATTCAACGAATAGCCGTTGGTGGTTCCGCGTTGCAACCCATTCATCTTTATATAGCGCGCATTGACCGCCACAAACGAAACATCGTCCGTGCCGCCCGTGCCTTGGCTGGTGTTATAAACCCGAGTCCAATTGACATTGTCGGTGGAAGCCAGAAGGTCGTAGCCCTGACCATAGGCGGTGTCCCAATTCAACCGCACCCGACCCACGCGTTGCGTCGAACCCAAATCCACAGTAATCCATTCCGTATCATGGGCGGTGGAAGACCAATGGCTGCTGGAATTGCCATCCACCGCTTTGACGGCCGGAAAGTTGACGCCATCGGAAGTGGACGAGGCCGTGGCATTTTTGTTCAACGCCAGATTGGCCGGCGGTGCGGCGAATGCCTGTAGTTCATAAATACCATAACCCGAACCCGAGCCCTGCGCCGTGCCGTAAATCCTGACGTAGCGCGCGCTGGTGGGCGCGAAGGAAATGTTATTGGTGCCGCCTGATCCGGTGGTCGTATTATAAACACTCGTCCAATTCGTGTTATCGATGGAAACCTGTACTTGATAACTCTTCGCATAAGCGGCGGTCCAAATATATTTGACCTGATAGACGTTTTCGATTGAACCCAAGTCCACGTCCAACCACTGCGGATCACTGACGGCGCTGGACCAATAAGTGGCGGCATTGCCGTCCACGGCGTTGGAAGCGACGTTGCTGCCGTTCACGGACGAGGCAGTTATGGTTTTGTTCAAAGCTAGATTGAAACCGGTGAAGGGAGCATAGACGCTGTTGACGGCATCAAACCATTGTTTGCCGATCTTGATGTATCCACTGGGAGTCGGGTGCAGACCATCCGTGTCAGACACGACGATTTGGGAGTGCAGATCCCAAAAGTAAACGGGTTCACCGTTGGTTTGGTGTTTCGCCACAATGCCAGGAACGAACGGATTGAACAAAGTGTTAATCCAGCCGTTGTCGGTGGTGTCCGACCGGGGCAGCAGATTGGCGACAATCACCTTTGCATTGGGACGATCCGTCGTGATGTGCGAAATCATTGCGTCCAGCCGGACGACGGCGTTGGTGGGGTCGTAATTCTGGCCGATGTCATTCGTGCCGATGAGCAGCAGGATGATGTCCGGCGAGGCGACGGCGTTCACCCAAGTCAAGAAATACGGATCGTCAATCTGGTCGATGCGGTAGCCGCTGTGACCTTCATGGTTGGGGTAGAGCAGCCCCGGCGCGGTGCTGACCTGCGTGCCTACGAAGTCCATCGCGACATTGGCATTGGTGAGCATCTGATAGATCGTCAGCCGGTAGCCGCCGGTGACTGGGGCATTGGGATAGCCCCAGGTAATTGAGTCGCCGAGTGGCTCGATGCGGATTTGCCGCGTTTGGGACGGAGCCTGGCCGGTGTTGCGCACGAGCTCAATGCCATTCAATGGCGAACGAAACGACCGTGTGTCTGTGTTGGCGGAGATGGTAATGACCCCGCTGGCGGGAATCCCGTTGTTCCACCGGATGCAATTGCCATTCATCAGCCCGTTCGGAAAGGCGTTTGTGTTCACCAAAGTCATGCCGCCTTGGATATACCGGTTAAAGCTGGGCGCCATCGTCGGGGTAAAGATTGTCGAGCCGTTGATTGTGTAGTTGGGAATCCAGTCCGTGCCGCCGCTCGGTCTTTGCGAATCGCCTTGGGTGTATAAGTAAATCGTATAAGAGGAACCCGTCAGCCCGCTGATGGTCACGGTCACCGGAGCCGACCCCATTGCATCACAATAGCCGCACATCAGCGAACCATCTCCGCCGTCCGCCGCCGTCCCGCTGTTCCAGCCGTTGGCATGCCCGCCGCCGCTCATGGTGAGCGTGGCCGAAACCGTCCCGTCGCTCGAATGGATGGTTCCCGACGTAAAGTTTGTATTGGCGATGTTGTTCCAGCCACTAATCGGCACCACCCCGGCCGGGTTGGTGACGCTGTCGGTGGTGTTGCCTAAAAATTTAATCCCGAAAGATTCGGCGCGAACTAGCGTGCCGCTCAGGAACACAACTGTCAGTAATGCGAAAACCGTTGCTCTCGTGCTATGTTTCTCATTGAACATATTGAACATATGTTTGCATAGACATTTTCCTGATCCAGAATGGATGGTCGGGATAATTGCACGAATCAGCCTTGTTCATGAGAGAGCCGCAAATGAGGTTTTATAAGATGGCATTCTCTATCTAAAAATGAGACGGACAAATTGGATGTCATTTAATTTGGAGGCACACAAAGTATTATCCGCCTCAAATTAAAATTTCATATAGGCAGTTTGGCCTATTGGGTTTTGCATATTAGTAGGTAAACTGTTTTAAAATGCGTTCCCAAATTTTCTTCATTTATATTATTTTGATGCCTAACAAATTCTTCAAAAACTTAAATTTTCCAATGGCTTTATTAGTTTTAGCCGGTGTCTTATTAGGTTTTAATCCAGCCATATGTGCTGCGGAATCCAGCCCGCCGCGCGAACGGCTGCTTTTGGATTTTGGCTGGAAATTCTATCTTGGCAATGCATGGGGCGATGTCATTAATCTGGCCAAAGCGGGTGATAACGGAGGACCGGCCAAGCCTGATTTTTCCGACGCCGATTGGCGCACGGTTGATCTGCCACACGACTGGGCGGTGGAATTACCTTTTGATCGCAGTGCAGATGTTAACCACGGTTTCAAACCAATTGGACCGGGGTTTGAGACAAACGACATCGCGTGGTATCGGCGCAGCATTGAATTGTCCCCGGCAGATGTTGGCAAGCGTTTGAGGCTTGAATTCGACGGGGTGTATCGTGATTGCGATGTGTTCGTCAACGGCTGGTTTGCCGGACATCAGGACGACGGTTACGACAGTTTTTTCTGCGATATTACCGACCTGGCGCATCCCGGTAAAAACGTCATCGCGGTAAAAGTGAACGCGTCGCAATTTGAAGGCTGGTTTTATGAAGGCGCGGGAATTTACCGTCACGTCTGGCTTGTGAAAACCAGTCCGCTGGCCATCGCGCCGGACGGAATTTTTGTTTATAGCAAATTCAAAAACAACGTGCCGAACGGCGCGGCGCAGATAAACGTCGAAGCAAGTTTGCTGAATCTGCAAACCAACGCGGCGGAAGCGACCGTGGTTTGCGAAATCATTTCACCGGACGGCGAAACGGCGGCAAAATTTTCCGAGACCGAAAAAGTAAAAAATTCGGTTCCGCAAACGGTTCGGCTTGGCGGAAAAGTTTCGCAACCGCTTCTTTGGTCGCCCGAATCCCCAAAGCTTTACCGGCTGGTCACGACGGTGGAAAGTGGCGGGAAAATTGTTGACCGGCAAGAAACCGAATTTGGCATCCGCACCGTGGCCTATGATCCCAATGAGGGGTTTTTATTGAACGGCAAACATTACGAAATCCAAGGCACTTGCAACCATCAGGACGCGGCCGGCGTCGGAGTGGCAGTGCCGGATGCCTTGCAATATTTCCGCATTGCCAAGTTGAAGGAAATGGGTTGCAACGCGTATCGCACTTCGCACAACGCGCCAACGACGGAACTGCTCGAAGCCTGCGACCGGCTCGGCATGTTGGTGCTGGATGAAAACCGTTTGTTCGGCAGTGACGCCGAAAATCTGGCGCGATTGAAAGGGCAAATCCTTCGGGATCGAAATCATCCGAGTATTTTCACATGGTCACTAGGTAATGAAGAATGGAATGCACAAGACACCGCCACGGGCGCAGCTGTGACTCGGGCGATGCAGAATCTTGTTGACTCGCTGGACCCGACGCGCCAATGCACGCTGGCAGTGAATGCCAGTGCCTATGGTGACTTCGGCATTTTTTCCGCGCTTGATGTCAAAGGCTTCAATTATCACTACGAAAGCATGGACGCGTATCACGCGACTTTTCCAAAGGCGAACATCTTGGGCACCGAACAGGCTAGTTCCATCGGCACGCGGGGCATTTATACTAACGATGCCTCGCTCGGTTATATCAGCGCTTACGACGACCATAATCCGCGCTGGGGCTGTTCCGCTGAGGAATGGTGGAGTTTTTTTGGCCCGCGCGCGTGGGCTTCCGGCGGATTTGACTGGACCGGATTCGATTATCGCGGCGAGCCGACGCCTTACAAATGGCCGTGTATCAATTCGCATTTCGGCATCCTCGACACCTGCGGTTTTCCGAAGGACAACTTCTGGTATTACCAGTCGTGGTGGACCACCAATGTCGTTTTGCATTTGCTCCCGCATTGGAACTGGCCGGGCCGTGAAGGCCAGGAAATCAGTGTGCGCGCCTTGAGCAATTGCCAGGAAGTCGAACTGTTTTTAAATGGCCAAAGCCTCGGACGCCAGTCCATGAAAAAATACTCCGAATTGAAGTGGAATGTAAAATACACCCCCGGAATTTTGAGCGCCAAAGGTTATAGCAACGGAAAATTGGTTGCCGAAACAAAAGTTGAAACGACGGGTGAACCCGCCGTGATCGAACTCGCCCCTGATCGCACGACCATTCAGGCCGATAGACAGGATGTAAGTGTCATTGCGGTTGCAGTTCGCGATTCGCAAAATCGGATCGTGCCGCTGGCGACGAATTTGATTCATTTTGCATTGAGCGGGCCGGGCAAAATCATCGGCGTCGGCAATGGCGATCCCACCTGTCACGAACCGGATACTTTCGTGCCGAAACCGAATGCCGAAGTCGTCCCGGAAAACGCCGGCTGGCATTACAAAATTCTGCCGGACGTAAAAAATCCGCAATTGGCAGAATTGCAAGCGGGCTTTGACGATGCCAACTGGGAAAAGGTGGACACGAAGGGCGATGCAAATTCACTGAACGAACCGGCGCAGGCGATTTATCGTCTTCATGTTTCCATGACTGCGGGCGAGCTTGCGGATGAAGCGGTGCAGTTAAAAATCGGCCGCATTGATGACGCCGGCTGGGTCTATGTCAACGGCAAGCTCGCGGGTGAATCTCATCATTGGGCATCCTCACCGAGTTTTGAAATTAAACCGTTTTTGCACGTTGGTGAAAATATAATCGCCATCGCCGTCATTAACGCTGACGGTGCCGGGGGCCTTGGCAACAATGTGGCTTTGAAATTTTTCAAACAGAACGAACCGCTAAACTGGCAGCGGAGTGTTTTCAATGGTTACGCGCAGGTCATTGTGCAATCCACAAAGGAAGCCGGAAAAATAAATCTTACGGCAACGGCGGACGGACTGATACCGGCAAATGCGCTGATTAATACAAAAAAATCAGAGCAGAAAGATGATTCACCACCGGCCAAATAATCGGCAACTAAAAAACATCGCGATACGCGGACATCTGCGGTTCAATGGTTTTTGGTCTCCCGAATCATTTGATCAAAATCATGGCGGAATAAAAAACATGAAACCAATAATTTTTTCTAGTTTTGACTGCCGCGCTGTCCGGCGGACTGATCGTGCCCGACGCCGAATTTCATCGCTCGGATTTAGGAGTTGTGACCTGCCCCAATTCATTAGTAAACATTTATGACTAAAATTAAAATGGTAAGGTTTAGACTCTCATTCCTCGTGGTGGTCTTGATTTCCGCTCTCGTCAATTTGAATTTAGCTCTCGTCGCTGCGGAAACCAGTTCGCTGCGTGAACGGCTGGCGCTGGACTCCGACTGGAAATTTCATCTGGGCGACAATTGGGGTCTGGGCGAAAAATTAGACAAGGCCGGCGAAAGCTATGGTCCGGCAAATCGGAATTTTAACGACGCAAGCTGGCGCACCATCAATTTGCCACACGACTGGGCGGTGGAACTGCCATTCGATCCGAACGCCAATTACGATCATGGATACAAGCCTGTCGGCCCGGGCTTTCTAGCCAACAGTGTCGGCTGGTATCGTCGCGCGTTCACCTTGACGGAAGCGGATCGCGGCAAAAGGCTCTGGCTGGAATTTGACGGCGCGTATCGCGATTGCCGGATTTTTCTCAACGGCTTTTTGCTGACGCGTCACGAAAGCGGCTACAACAGTTTTCGCTGCGACATTTCTGACGCAGCGAATTACAGCGAGAAAAATGGCGGAACAAATGTCCTCGCCGTGCGCGTGGACGCTTCGGAATTTGAAGGCTGGTTTTACGAAGGCGCGGGGATTTACCGCCACGTCTGGCTGGAAAAAACTTCGCCGGTGGCCATCGCGCCGGATGGAGTTTTTGTTTCAAGCAGGCCGCCAAATGGTTGCACGGTAGTTGAAATTCAGGCACAAATTCAAAATACAAAAAATGCCGAGACTTGGGAAGATTCTAATGTCTATGTGAATTTTGAAGTCATTGATCCCAGCGGAAAATCCGTTGGCGAATTCCGCCAACATGTCGGCCAACCTGCGGGCAAAGATGCGTTTGGCAAAGATAATTTGGAACTGAAAGCCAATTCGCAACAGCAAGTTAAAGCCTATTTTAATTTTTACCCTCCTAATAGTGCAATTGATATGCCTTCGCCCACACCAAGCAATCAGACAAAAGATGTTCTTGCTACGACTGAACTTTGGTCACCCGAATCTCCAAAACTCTACAAGCTCATTACGACAGTTATAATTATGGGCGGTGGAGCACTCATGGCCAATGGAGTGCTTGACCGTCAGGAAACGGAATTTGGCATCCGCACCGTTGGTTTTGATACAACAAACGGATTTTTGCTGAACGGAAAACCTTATGCCGTCAAAGGCACTTGTGATCACCAAGATCATGCCGGCGTCGGCTCGGCGTTGCCGGATGCGCTGCAAAGTTTTCGCGTCGCCAAATTAAAAGAAATGGGCGCCAACGCCCTTCGCACTTCGCACAACGAACCGACGGCGGAATTGCTCGGTGCGTGCGACCGTCTGGGAATGCTGGTCATGGACGAAAACCGCCGGCTCGGCAGCGATCCGCAAAATCTGGCGTATCTCGAACAGCAAATCCGTCGCGATCGAAATCATCCGAGCGTTTTTATTTGGTCGCTGGCCAACGAGGAGCATTCGGTTCAACGGTCGGCCGTTGGTGCGCGCGTTTTTGAAACGATGCAAAATCTGGCGCATCAATTGGATCCGACACGGCTTTGCACGGCGGCGATGGACGGCCGCGTAGAAGATGCCAAGGCCGATGGATTTTCTTCCGTCATGGATGTCCAGGGTTTTAATTATCTTCATCGCGGCGACATGGATAAATTTCATGAATCGAATCCGACGATTCCCTGCATCGGCACGGAAGAATCCAGCGCGTATTTCACGCGTGGCATTTATGAGAATACCAAAACTTTCGAATCCGCTTACGAAGGCAACAAGCCCGACTACGGCACGACGGCGGAGGAATGGTGGACTTATTATTCCGCGCGTCCGTGGGCGAGCGGCTCGTTTGTGTGGACGGGTTTTGATTATCGCGGCGAGGCGTCGCCGTTCAAATGGCCGAACATCAGTTCAGAATTCGGCATCCTCGACGTGTGCGGTTTTCCAAAAGACGTTTATTATTACTACCAATCGTGGTGGACGGACAAACCGGTTTTGCATTTGATGCCGCATTGGAACTGGCCGGGCAAGGAAGGCCAGGCCATTGACGTGCGCGTTTTTAGCAATTGCGAGGAAGTGGAATTATTTTTTAACGGCCAGAGTCTCGGCAAAAAAACCATGCCGAAAAATTCCCACTTGCAATGGACGGTGAAATACGCGCCTGGCACGCTTTCCGCGAAAGGCTACACCGGCGGCAAAATCATCATGGAAGAAAAAGTTGAAACCACCGGCGCGCCGGCAGTCGTTCAATTGACGCCGGATCGCGCCACGATCAACGCCGATGGCAAGGACGTAAGTGTGTTCACAGTTTCAGTCGCGGACGCGCAAGGCCGGATCGTGCCGGTGGCAAATAATCTGGTTCATTTTGAATTGAGCGGGCCGGGAAAAATCATCGGCGTCGGCAACGGCGATCCCGCTTGCCATGAACCGGATGTTTACAGGCCGGAATTTCCGGTGCGTTCAGTCACTCTGGACGACGGTTGGCGTTGGAAGGAAGTGGCCAATGCGCGTCGCCGCCAAGCTGAATTTGCCACGAACTACGACGACGCGTCCTGGCCCACGGCCGACGTGAAAACTGACAATGGCCAGTTGCAGGAGCATCAGCAGGCGGTTTTCCGCGTCAAATTTCAAGTGAGCAAAACCGATTTGACGGCGGAAAGCATTCAACTCAGTTTTGAGCGGATTGACGACGACGGTTATGTTTATGTGAACGGACGGCGCGTTGGCGTGACGCATGTCCAACAGATGCCGGCAGCATTCGAAATTAAATCGTTTTTGCATCCGGGCGAAAATATCATCGCCGTCGGTGTGTCGAATGATGGCGGCCCCGGCGGCATCAGCGAGGGCGTCAATCTTGAATATCGGGACAAGCCCATTCAACCGCATTGGCAACGAAGCGTGTTCAACGGTCTCGCACAGGTCATCGTGCAGTCCGCACATGATGCCGGTGAAATAAAATTAACCGCGACCGCAGAAGGTGTGTCATCCGCCAATGAATCCATCCAATCAACACCTGGTAATTTTCAAATAGCGATCCCGTGAAAATTTATAAGCAATAAATAAATACTTTTATTGTCATTAAATCAGAATTGTCTCGCTTAAAAACCAAGCAAGCGTTGATGATTTTCGATATTAACGGAATGCGGCGGCGGAGGATTGGAGTTAAAAACGAAACGGCTCATGAG
>CAJAQO010000266.1 GCA_903944085.1 uncultured Verrucomicrobia subdivision 3 bacterium | reverse complement strand
CTCACCATTGAAGACGAGGTGCGCAGCAAGCTGACCACCAAGATCGCGTTTCAATTTTCCGTGATGCCCGCCGCCATTAACAACGGCGTGCTGCAGGTGGCCGCGAGCGACCCGTTTGACGCGGCGATGATGAGCGCCGTGCGGTTCGACGCGAAAATGCCGGTGACCTTTGCGCTGGCGACGAAACCAGAAATCGAGAAGGCGCTCAAAAAATATTACGGCGTCGGCGCGGAAACGCTCGACGAAATGGGCGAGACCGACGCGATGGATCTCGACGTGGCGATTGACAAGGAAATCACCGAGGGCGACCAGGAAGCCAGCGTCATCAAATTCGTCAACCAGATCATCTGGGAAGCGTTCAAGAACCGCGCGACGGATATTCATTTTGAGCCGCAGGAAGATGAACTGCGCATCCGCAACCGCATTGACGGCATCTTGCATTTGATTCCGCTGCCGCCGACGCTGAAGCGTTTTCAGTCGGCGATCATTTCGCGCATCAAGGTGATGAGCGGGATGAACATTTCCGAAAAGCGTTTGCCGCAGGACGGACGCATCAACGTGCGCATCAAGGGCGAGGAAATTGACATCCGCGTTTCCACCGTGCCGACGGTTTATGGCGAAAGCGTTTCGCTCCGCTTGTTGACGCGCGGGAAAATTTTTCTGTCGCTCGACAAGCTGGGTTTCTCGAAGATGGAGGAAGACGCGATTCGCGACATCATCATCAAGCCGCACGGTATTTTTCTCGTCACCGGCCCGACAGGCTCCGGCAAATCCACTTCGCTTTATGCGTTTCTCTCGGCGATCAATTCAGTTCACAAACGCATCATCACGATTGAAGAACCGGTTGAATACGAACTCAAAGGCATCAACCAGATCGCGGTGCGTTCGGACATTGGGCTGACGTTCGCGATGGGCTTGCGTCACATTTTGCGCCAAGATCCGAACGTGGTGATGGTCGGGGAAATCCGCGACAGCGAAACGGCGGACATCGCGATTCGCGCATCGCTGACTGGTCACTTGGTTTTTTCCACGCTGCACACAAACGACGCGCCGAGCGCGTTCACACGGTTGACGGACATGGGCATCGAGCCGTTTTTGATCGCGTCTTCCGTCGAAGCGGTGCAGGCGCAGCGGCTGGTCCGCACGATTTGTTCGCACTGCAAGACGGAGCAAAAAGTGGATCGCGATTATCTGCGCCGGATTGGTTTCCCCGAAGCCGACATCGAAACGGCGAAAATCTGGCACGGCGCGGGTTGCGAGGAGTGCCGCGGCCAGGGTTATCAAGGCCGCAAAGGCATTTATGAATTGCTCATCGTCACCGAGGCGCTGCGGCCGCTGATCATGAATCGCGCGCCGGCCACGACCATCGCGCAGCGCGCGATTGACGCCGGCATGAGAACGCTGCGCACGGATGGCTGGAACAAAGTAAAAGAAGGCACCACGACCATCGAAGAAGTCCTGCGCGTAACGCAGATGGAGGAACTCCGCGAAGCGCTGTCCGCCGGCGACGACAAAACCCAATTCATCGCGCGCTCATGAAAAATCTGATTTTCAATTTGCAAATGCCAATTTCCAATTTGGAAAAAGCGCCCGCAGCCCGGTTGGATTTGACCGGGAAAAATTGGAAATTGGAAATTGGAAATTGGAAATCCTGATATGGCCCGCTGGAACTCCTGCAACATTCTGCACGTCGCGCCCGACGCCAAACGGCTTTGGCAGTTCGACGCGAAGGGCGGCGGCTTTGTGCTGGGGCGCGAGCAGCGCGTGCCGCACGCGGAGCAACTGCCGCCGAAATTTGTCGCCAAAAACTGGGCGGCGCTGTGGCAGCCGAAATTGAACGTCGCCTGGCTGCCGGCGGAAAGCGTTTTTCTCCGCGTCGTGGAACTGCCCGCCGCCAATGCGGACGAAACTTTCTCGATGGTCGAGTTCCAGCTCGAAAAACTTTCGCCCATTCCCGTCACGCAAATCGTCTGGACGATGCATGTTTTCGGCACGCACCAAAGCGCGCCCAAGGCGGACGGCACGGTGGAAAGCTTGCAGACGGTCATCGTGGTGATCGTTTCGCGCGCGGTGGTGGAGGAATTTCTGGGCCGGCTGGAGCGCGACGGTTTTCTGGCCGACCGGTTGGAAGTGCCGATGCTGGATCAGCTCGAAGCCGTGGCGGCGACCGAAGATGGCACATGGCTTTTCCCGATGACGATTGGCGGGCAAAACGCCGCGCTCGTGGCGTGGTGGTTTGGCGGCGCGCTGCGCAATTTGAGTTTCGTCACGCTGCCGCCGGCTGGCGACCGTGCGACGGAATTGAAAAACCAGCTCGGTTTGCTGGCGATGGCCGGTGAAGTGGAAGGCTGGCTGACGGCGCAGCCGAAATGGCATCTCGTTGCCGACCCGGTGAACGCGACGGAGTGGGAAAATCTGTTGCGCACGGGCTTGAACGAGCCGGTGAAGATCGTTGCGCCGCCGGCACCGGCGGAATTGGCCGGGCGCTCGGCGAAACGCGCGGCGGCCGCGGAGGCGAAGGTGAATTTACTGCCGGCGGAATATTCCAGCCGTTATCGCGAGCAGTTTTTTGACCGGCTGTGGCTGCACGGCCTCGGCTACGCCGGCGTGATTTACGCGGTTTGCCTGGTGATTTATTTTTGCGCGGTTGGATTCCTGGGCTATCGCACGCGCGGCGTGGAATCGCAGGTGGCGGCCATCAGCGGCAGCTACACGAACGCGATCCAGCTCAAGGCGCGGCTCGGCGTGCTGCAGGAGCGGGCGCAGTTGAAATACGCGGCGCTGGACTGCTGGCAGCTCATCGCGCAGGAGCTGCCGCCGGGCGTGATGCTGCAACGCTCCAGTTTTGTGGACGGCCGCAAGGTGTCGCTCGCCGGCCAGGTGGCGGCGGCGGACATTCAGAAGCTGACGGATTTTTACGACGCGCTGCGCAAGGTGAAGATGAACAACCAGCCGATGTTTAACGTGAGTTCCGATGTTGGCGACCAGCTTAATTACCGCAATTCCGGCGGCACGGCGGCGTGGAATTTTGCCCTGGAACTGTTGCACACGGAGGCGGAGGTGAAATGAAAAAATATCTTTCCCAACTTCGCCCGTTGGAACGCCGCCTCGTGATCGGCGTGCTGGTGGTGCTGTTCATCGTGTTGAACTGGGTGTTCGTGAAGCCACACTTTTCGGACTGGAGCGATTTCAGCAACCGGCTGGACAACGCGAATTTGAAATTAAAAAATTATCGCGCGGCGGTGGCGCAGATGCCGGAGCTGGAAAAGCAGGTGAAGACGTTTGAGAGCGAGGGCGAGTTCGTCGCGCTGGAGGACCAGGGCGTCAATTTCATGCGCACCATCCAGACGCAATCCTCGCAAAGCGGCGTGGCGCTGCAGAATTTCTCGCGCCCGGTCACCAAGACCAACGACGTATTTTTTGTCGAGCAGGTGCAGAACATCAACGTGCTCGCGACCGAAGAGCAATTGGTGGATTTTCTTTACAAGCTCGGCTCCGGCTCTTCGATGATCCGCGTGCGCGACCTGTCGCTGCAGCCGGATCCGCCGCACCAAAGACTTTCCGCCGACATCCGGCTCGTGGCGAGCTACCAGAAAAATCCGACGCCGGCTTCCGCCGCGAAAACCGCAACCGTAAAGGCAAAATGAAAACAACTCTTCTCGCATTGGCGCTGGTCCTGACCGGCCTCGAACTTTGGGCGCAAACGCCGCCGACCCAGCCCAACCCGGCCGCGCGCCGCCTCCCGCGCTTTGGCGCCACCAACGGCCCGGTCACGCAGCCGCGTTATCTGCCCACCGCGCCCGGAGCGGCGGCCGCACCGGGCGGGACCGGACTGCCGGGCGGAGCAGGTTTGCCGGGGGCGACTCCCGACGCCTCGGCCGTTTCGCCAGGCAGTGCGGCGGCGTCTTCAGGAGTGGCCGCAGTCGCGGCGGCGGCACCGGAAGAAATGATTGCGCCGGGAACGATTGATTTTGAAGGCGTGGAATTGAACGAGGTTTTGCTGATTTACGCCAAGCTGGTGAACCGCACGCTGCTGCGGGCGCAGTTGCCGGCGGCGCAGGTGATTTTGAAAACGCAGACGCCGCTGACCAAGACCGAAACCATCCAGGCGTTGCAGGCGGTGCTGGCGCTCAACGGCGTTTCGCTGGTCAACATCGGCGACAAGTTCGTGAAGGTGCTGCCTTCCGACCAGGCCGGCACTTCCGGCGGCGAACTGGACCGCACCGGTTCGACCAACCTGCCGTCGCTCGGTTCTTACGTCACGCACATCGTGCAATTGCGCTACGTCAAGCCGACGGAAATGGTGCCGATCATCCAGCCGTTTGCAAAGCTGGCCAATTCGATTTTGCCGATTGATGGCAATGGCATTCTTGTGCTCCGCGACTACGCGGAAAACGTCAAGCGCATGTTGGAAATGATCGAGCAAATTGACGTGAGCGTGCCGGCTGAATATGTCTCGGAGGTCATTCCGATCCGATATGCGAAAGTGGACGACATTGCCAGCGCTTTGAACGCGCTCGGCGGCAGCGGCGGCGGCGCGACCGTGAGCATCGGCACCAGTCCGGGCAGTTCGCAAATCAGCGGAGTGGCCGGCAGCCGTGGCGGCGGCGGCTTTGGCGGAATGGGTAGCACGGGCGGGGGCATCGGTGGTGGCGGCTACCAGTCCGGCGGCATGACCGGCATTGGCGGCAACAGCGGCATTGGCGGCCAAAACCGGGCCTTTGGCGGCGCGGCCACGCCCAACGGCTCGCCCAGCGGCGCGGTTCCCTTCCAGCAGCGCCTGGCAAACATCATCAACGCCACATCCGGCGGCGGTGGTGGCGCGGGCGGCAAACAGGATCAAATCCAGTTGTTCGGCCAGACAAAAATCATTCCCAATGAAAGCAGCAGCTCGCTGCTCATTTACGCCACGCGGGCGGACTTGGAAGTCATCAAAGGCATCATTGCCAAGCTGGACGTGCCGCTGGCGCAGGTGCTCGTCGAGGCCGTGATCATTGACGTGACGTTGGGCAACACGTTCAACTTTGGCGTTTCGGCGGCGCAAAATCCGGCAGCCTTGAATTCGAGCGGCAGCATCCTCGGCGGCGGCGGCGTGAATAATGGTGCTGGCAGCAATCCGTTCATGAGTTTTGTCAACAACGTGACGACGACCACCGGCACCAATGGATTGCTCAGCAGCGTGGCTTCCAGCGTGACCTCTTCCAGCGGCACCAACGCCAATTTTGGCAACAACCTGCCCGGCGGCTTGAGTTATTTTGGCAACATCGGCCCGAACTGGGACGTGGCGGTGACGGCGGCGGAATCCGACAGTCATGCCAGCATCATCCAGCGTCCGCGCATCCAGACCTCGCAGGCCAAGCCCGCGCAGTTCTTCGTCGGTGATACCGTGCCATATGTCACCAGCAGCACCTATGGCAGCGCTTACGGCAACGGCGTTTCTTACTCGCAGTTGTCCGTCGGTGTGGAACTGGACGTGACGCCGTTCATCAATCCTGAAGGCATGGTTTCGATGGACATTCAGCAGGAGATTGACGATCTCAACGGCTACACCGCCATCACCGGCGTCGGCAACGTGCCCAACACCATCAAGCGCACGCTCAACGCCTCGATCACCGTTCGCGACCGCGACACTGTCATGCTCGGCGGCTTCATCAAGTCCGACAAATCCCACAGCCAGTCCGGTGTGCCGTTTTTGTCCGACATTCCCTGGCTGGGAAATCTTTTCAAATCCCGCAGCGATTCCAAAGACCGGCAGGAGCTTATCGTGCTGATGCGGCCCACGGTTTTGAAGACGCCGGAGCTGGCCGCGAAGCACGCTGTCAACGAAGAGCAGCGGCTGCCGGGTGTTTCGGAAGCCGCCGCCGAGGATGCCGCCTACGAACGCACGCTCATTGATGCGCAGCGCAAACGCGAGCTGAAAAAATTCAAGAACACCAAGCAGGCCGACGGCTTCTTTGTGCCGGTGCCTGAAGCACAAACCACCAACGCCATGACGGCACCCGTAGATGACGTTACGCCGCCAGCCGTGCTGCCGCCTAGTGCCGCCGTGGCCGCGCCGCTTGATCCCGCCGCGAAACAGCAGGCCGCCGCCGCCGCGCTGGCGCAGAAAATGATGGAACTCAATTCAACCAATGCGCCGCATTGAGCTACTGAGTTGGTTGCTGAACTTGCGCCGTCGCCAATCCGGGCCAAGATGAAATGAAGAACCGTTTTGAAAACACATTTGCGCTCGCGAGCGCGCTGCTGGTGCTGACGGTGTGGCAAGGTCGCGCGGAAACGGCGTTCTGGTCGGATAATTTTGAGGGCAACGTGACGAGCCGCTGGACCACCGGCAGCGTCTGGCATATTGGTGCGCCGACCGCCGGCCCGGCGGTGAATGTCAACGGCTTCCGCACCTATTCCGGCACCAACTGCGCCTCGACGCAAAATTATCCTTATAGCCAGGATGCCCGGCTGGTCTGCACCAATTACAACGGCACGAATTGGCTGGTTGTCCCGCCCGGCAGCCAGTCGCCCCGGCTGCGTTTTTGGCAGTGGTTCAATTATGAAGTCTACAACACTAATCCCAATGCGTTGGGTTATGTGGAAGTTTACAACGGCACGAACTGGCAGCAGATCTCACCAACGTATGTGTCCCCGGTCGGCAATGGCTCTTTCACCGGCGGCGGGGTCTGGTCGCGTCCATCCATTGATTTGAGCGACTTTGCCGGTCAGAGCGTGCAGATCGCCTTTCATTTTACTTCCGGCTGCTGCGTCGGCAACGCCCTGGGCTGGTTTGTGGACGACGTCGCGGTGGTCACCAACATGCCGGTCTTGAACCTGCCGGAAAGTTTTGAAGCCGGACCCAACACCAACGATTGGGCGGTGGATTTTGGAACCTGGCAAATCGGCAGGCCGACCGGCGGTCCCGCCACCAATGCCGCCGGCCTGCGGGCGCATTCAGGCACCAACTGCGCGGCGACCACTCTGGCGGGCAGTTACGCCAACAATGTGGATTCACGCCTGATCAGCCCGCCGTTTCTGGTGCCCGCGTCAGGCAGTGCGTCGTTGCGATTCTGGCAATGGTATAGTTTTGTGAACGCGCTCGGTTTTGTGGAAATTTACAATGGCACTCTCAGCGTCGCCAATACCACCAACATCACCATTACCACAAATACCATCACCAGCCTAAACACCAACATTTATCAACTTTTTGGCGCTGCGGTTGCGGGATATGACACGCCGTTTTACTGGAATCCAGCCATTGGCGGCTGGACCAACAACGCGAACAAGGCAATGGGAAATGTGTTTGCGTTCTCGGGCCAATATTTTTTCGAAGCGGGGAATGCGCCGCTCGCATCCGTGAATGGGGCGATTTTTGATTACCGCGCGAATGTCGTCCCTTTCCCGCAATCCGCTGCCGCGACAAATTTCTCCGTCTGGGAAGGCATGACTTGGAACTCACCGACATTGGTGACTGACAATCCGGTCGGATATTTCGGCACCAATTACAGCTACACCTACACCACCAACACCACCGTCACCACGTCCGGGAGCAGTTGGCAGACCGTGCCACAGACCCTCATCGAGAGCGCCAACAGCACCGTGGTGGCCAGCGGCGGCTGGGTCAGTTCCGTCATTGACCTGAGCACCTATGCCGGCCAGACGGTGCAAATGGCCTTTCATTTTACCTCCGGCGGCATTTATTCGTCTGCGGGCTGGTATGTGGATGACATCGGCTTTATTGCCGCTCCGATGCTGATTGTTCCAACCAACCTGACGATCAATGCCGGGCAGACGCTGACCACCACCATCTCGGCCACCAACAGCGTTGAACCCGCTGCCACCTTCACCTTTGGCCTGGTGCCGCCTTCAACCAATGTCTGGCTCACGACGAATGGCGTGCTGACCCTGACCAACACCGCCGCGCTTATCGGCACCAATGTCATCAAGGTCGAGGCTACCGACAACAATGTGCCGCCGCTCTCCACCACCAACAGCTTTTCAGTGACCGTTCTGCCGCCGGTCCGGCCCGCCTTGTCCATTTCCAACGCGCCGGCAGGCAGCCATGTCTTTCAGTTCAGCTTCCAAACGTGGTCCAACACCACCTGGCGGATTGTGGCCGCCACCAATCTGGCGTCCACCAATTGGCTGCCAGTATTCACCAACACCGCCGGTGCCGGCGGCACGTTGCAGTTCACCGACGCGCTGGCCACCAATTTCACCCGGCGCTTTTACCGGGCGGTTTTTCCGTAACTGGGAAACCGGCGGGGTCCGCATTTGGAGTGCGGCGACACGTCGCCGCTTTCCGACTGGGAGACATGTCTCCCAGTTCCAAAGCGCGGACATGTCCGCGCACTCCCAAGCCAGCCGGCGCCTCGCCAAAGTTAGACTGCGCAAGTTGATCCCAGACCGTGCATAGTTGATCCCCGACTGGGTTTCGCCGAGGTTAGCCTACATTACAACAAAGTTTTTTCGCCACCCGCCGGACGCCATTTTCTCCCGGCAACGGCTACTTTGCCGCCGGACTGTTCGTCGCGGGCGCGGCGAAAATCTGCTCGACGCTGCGGATGGGATGCAGCGGCGCGGACAGCAATTTGGGAAACGGCAGATAGACCGGCGTGATCTTGGGCTGCTCCAGCGTGCCGGTGACGTCGCATTCAAACGCCTTGCTGACCGGCGAGAGCAGCAGGCTCACCACCGAGCCGATCACCGGCGTGTTGCGGAGCAGTTGCGCCTTGGCCCGCGCGGCCACGTTTTCCTGCAAATCCACCGTCCCGACATATTGCACGCGCATGGTCAGCGAGCGGATGTCCAGCGAGTCGGTGTAAATCACGCCGTTGGTCATGGCGAACCGGCCGGTGGCGTCGGTGGCGCGGCTGTTGCCCACATCCAGCCCCGGCGTGAGCGTGTTCAGCACCGGCGACATAAGTCCGAAAATCGGCGCGTTCCAAAGCAGGCCGTTGCGCAGTTGCCCCTGGCCGTAACCGTTCCACGTCCGCCAGTCCGCCGAGTTGGCGTCGGTGACCATCACCGTGCCGGACAGCGCGCCGCGCAGCTCGTTGGTGGGCGACCACAGCGCCTGTCCCAGCGCGTGAAAATCCACGTTGGTGCCGGTGAGAAAAAATTTGAAATCCGTGCCGTCGCCCGGCGTCTGCACATTGAAGCTGCCCCAGCCGCGCGCCTCGCCGCCATAACATTCGGAAACGACGTTGGTGAGAATCAGGTAATCGCCGAGCCAGTGAATGGTGCCGGTGATGCGCGGCGTTTCAAATTTCCGCCAGCGAAACGGCACGCTGCCGACGACGTCGAAGGTGATGTCGGCGGCGTCATTCACCAGCTCGCCGTTAACGTGTTTGAGCGGAATGCAGCCGTCGGCCCGCGCGTTCGGCACGGTGAGGAATTGATAGGCCGCCATGGCCAGCGCGGTCTTCGGCCCGATGGCGGGTCCCACCACGGCGGGATCAACATTGCCGGCGGCGTGATGGATGAATAATTTTTCGCCCGCAAGATCAAGCGTGACGCTGTCGCCGGAAAATTTTTGCGTCCCGCCCGCGCGCGAAAGCTGCGGGTGAAAAAATTCCGCCGTGAGATTCGTGTAGCTCAAGGTCGCCGTCACGCGATCCACCGTCTGCCCGCGAACGGCAAAATCCGTCACCGTCACGCGGCCAGTGGCCGACAGCGTGGTGAAGTCGCGCAGATTGCCGGACACCTCCAAATCCAACGCCGCCGGCGCGTGAAACGTCAGATAGGCGAAGCCGCGCACGGCATTGCTCGTGGTCAAAAACGGGCGGACGACATTGCCGTCCAGTTTGCCGGCGAGCCGGCAGTGGAAATTTTTCGTGGCTTCGCTCTCGGCGATGTCCAAGGCCAGTTTGGTGCCGCCCTGCGCCAGTTCCAGATCCGGCAGGCTCCAGATTAAATTCTCATAATCAAAATGCGTCCGCACGGAATCCAGCGGCGCCACGCCGGCCGCCAGCGCGTTGGTGAAAGCCAGTTCGCCGCGCAGGCGCACGCTCGGCTCAATGTCGTCGCGCCAGTCGGCCACGCCGTTGGTCCACGCGGGCAGCCGCAGCGCCCCGCTCGCGCGCAGGTGCGGCGGCTGGGTCCAGGCAATTTCCGCCAGCCGTTCGCGCGTTTTTTCCGTCAGCAGCGCGGCCACCGCGTGCAGGTCAAAGCTGGAATCGTTGGTGAAGCTGAATTCGCGCGTCGCCACATCGAGCTTGGCCGCCGCGTCGAGCCGGCCGCCACCGAGCCGGGCGGATAATTTTGTGACGGCCAGTTCCGGCGCGCTCCATAGCCCGCTACATTCCACCGCGCCGGCATCCAGTTTGCCCGACCGCAAATCCGCGCCGCGCGCCGTCCAGGCCAGCCGGAACGGCTGCAAGTTGGTCCAGAAACTCCAGGCGGGATCGGCATTGGTCGGCGCGTCGGCGGGCGCGGACAGGCGCGCGGCAAATTGCAAATCCCGCACGGCGAACCACGGCGTCTGCACGCCGGGCGTGCGGGCATTGACGTTCAGCGTGAACGAGTGGACGTCGCGCGCATCGCCGTCCAGCCGCGCGTTCAACAGCGGCCGCCCGTCAAAATGGATTTGCGCCAGCGTTTTGGAAAAACTCTGCAACGAAGCCTGCGCGCTGCCGTGGTCGCTGGTTTTGACGCCGGCAAACATTTTCCAATTGCGGAATTCCGGCGCGTGGGCGATCTCCGCGCCGAGCGAAAGGCTCGCGCCGGCCAGGTCCGCCCGGAACTGATCGAGCGCCCAGGTGTCGTCCGCCGCAAAGCGCACTTCGCTTTGCAGGTTGGTCAGCGTAAGAACATTCGTGGGCGAGAGCGGCAGCGTGAAATTTCCCTGGCGCAGCACCAGGCCATCCACCTGCCAGCGCAGCCGCAGCAGCGCCGGAAAATTCACGCGCAACTGCACCTCGCGCGCCGTGAGCACCGGGCCGGCGGCACTGCTCGCGCCGCCGATGCGGACGTTATCGCAGATGAGACCGTGGATGACGCGCAGGCGCATCCGGGAAAATTCCAGTTGCACGCCGCGCTGGTGCAGCGCGGTGACGAGGCGCGTTTTCAGGAACCCGGGCAGGCCGACAAGATTGAACCAGCCGAACGCCGCGAGTGCCAGCAGCACGGCGGCCCAGACGGCGAACCGGGCGCAGCGGAAGGCGATGCGGCATTGGCGCCAGAATCCGGGCATATCACGGAATGGTCAGGTGCTCCGCCACCAGCGGATAAATCACCGGCGGAAACACAAACGCCCAGCGTTCGCCGGCGAGCGTCACCACGGCCAGCGCGGTCTGCGCCACCTGCGCCGCAAAATCAACGGAATATTTTTCGCCGGTTTTGAGTTCGATGGCGATGGACAAATTATTGGTGTTCAGCCCGATTTCCGGGCCGGAGAATTTGCGGCCGAACCAGCCGGCGGCGGTGAGTTCGCCCAGGCGGTGGACGGTTTCCTCGACGGCGGGCGGATTGATGATGCCCTGCGATCCCGCCGCGAGCGACCACTGGTTCACGCCAGTGCGAAGCAGTTGCCGCGTTTTGCCATTCTGCCGCAGCGTGACTTGCGCGACGTTGGTCTCGGAAAAATTCCAGATGCGGCGGTCGCGATAATAATCGCCGTTCAACTGCAAGCTGTTCAAATCGTCGAGCGCCAGCGCATAGACGCAGTTTTCGTCGGCGCGTTTCACATAAACCTGGTTGGTGGTGGTCGCGCCAAACAGCAGTTGCGCGATGACGCTGTTCGTGTCGCCGATGCCGGCGCGCAACGTGATCTGCCGGGCGGGCGGATTGGTCAGGCCGAACATGGGCAGGCCCGGTTCGGTGACGACATCCTGCACGAAATCCACGCGGAAATTGGCGAGCTGCCGGATAAAGGTCTGCACGCTGGCGGCGTCAACCGGAAATTTTTCTCCGGCCACCGTCCAGACATTTGAGCCGCGCTGCTGCTGCAAAGTGAAATTATTTTCACCGCGCACTTCGATTTCCGCCACGGGCGCGGTGAGTGCCAACAAGTGCCGGTCGCGAAAATCATTCACCCCGCCGCGCCACGGCGCGAGCGGCTCTTTCGCCGTGGTGACGATGGTGTTCCAGCCTTCGCGCCGGGCGAACATCTGCCCCGGGCTGGTGGGTGAATCTTTTCCCGCGTGAACGCCGGCCAGCAGATTGGTGCCGTGGCCGAGCCACACGTCGAGTGCCGCCGGCTCCAGGCCATAAGCCGTCAGGTCAGGCTTGGGATCGTCGCTGATAAATTGGCTGACGGTGGCGGAACGCAATTGCTGCAACGCCGTGACGATGCCCAAACTGTCAGCGCGAA
This sequence comes from uncultured Verrucomicrobia subdivision 3 bacterium, assembly GCA_903944085.1. Classification (GTDB taxonomy): domain Bacteria; phylum Verrucomicrobiota; class Verrucomicrobiia; order Limisphaerales; family UBA11358; genus UBA11358. The sequence continues at coordinate 3,600 of CAJAQO010000266.1, read as the reverse complement.
ATGGCTGCGGACGGATCATGCGCCAGAGATGGTTGGTCACGTCGCGCCGCAGTTCGATGGCTTTCGCGCCGTTCGTAATGATCAGCCAGTCCACCGTGTCAGCGGTGTCCACGAGCGTCGTATCGCGCCAAGTGGTGGCCTCGCGCGGCAGGAATTGCAACCAGTCCGTGCCGGTCACGAACGCGCCGGTGGCGCCGATGACCCGGACATAGACGCCATCGCCGGGCGCGGTTTTGTTGCCGACGCTCAAGTGCCAGTTTTGTTCGCCGGCGGTGAGATCAATCCGGAACTGCGGATTGTCGAAGCCAAATTCAGCGTCGGCATTTTGGTGGCCGCTCATTTCGCCCGGCGTGAGCGCCATGACCGGCGTCAGTTTTTCCAGTGTGCCCAGCAAGTTTTCGATCGCGGCGGTCTGGGCCGGATAGGTAAACGGTTTTTCCAGCCGCCAGGTTTTATTCGTGCGGCTGGCGCTGATTTCGCGCGCCCCGGCGGGAATGACCTGAATCTCCGTCACTTGGTCGGCGCGCAGACCGGCGAACAGCACATTGGCCGCCGGCGGCGCGGGCTGAAAATGGTTTTCAAAAAACCAGATGGCCGCCGCGAGGATGGCGGCCAGCAGGAACCAGAGAGCGGTGGTTTTGGATTTCATTTTCGGCGCACCAGCCAGACGAGCCAGCCGAGCAAAAGGACGCCGCCGGGCAGCGCACCGAGCAGCAGCCAGCCCAACTGCCGCTGCTGGTGGTTGGTGATCAGCAGGCGAAATTCCGTGACCGGCCGCGGCCCGATGCCTTCGAGCAGCATTGGCCGGTCGCACAGCCAGTTGACGGCGGCGTTGAGAAAATCCCGGTTGCCGCCGGATTCAATCAGCGTGTTGCCGAAGAAAATCGAATCGCCGACGACAATGATCCGGGTGTTGCCGCGCGGATTGGCGGCGCCGACCACCGGTTTTTGTTCGATGGCGCAGGCGAGCGGATAAATGTGCGGCGGCTCGGAGCGATTCGCCAGGAGCGTGGCGCCTGCGCTGGTCCCAAACAATTCGTCCACCACCGGTGCATTGGCAGTCTGGCCCTGATTTTTCAAGACCGGGCGCGGCAGATACACTTGCAGTTGCGACGACAAGGAATTAACCACCGGATGTTTGCCGAATTGGTCCACGATGATGTCGTAGCCTTTGGACTTGGTGTGTTCGAGATCCTCGGCAATGTCATTCAAAACGGTGACGCCCCAAGTTTGCAAAATGGGTTCCAGCCCCGTCGGATGCTGCTGCGAGGTGTAGCCCAGCAAAATCAGCAGCCGTCCGCCTTCGCGCAAATACCGGTCAAGCTGCTGCAACTCGGGCTCCAGCAAGGCGGAAGCCGGCCCGGCGATGATCAGCAGGTTGCAATCCATCGGCACGCCCGCGTTGCCGATCCAGCTAAGATTCGTGACGGCGATGTAATTTTGCTGGAGCACCGCCGCAAATTTCAGATATCCGGTGTCGCTTTTGAAATCGGTCAGCGACGGTTCGCCGTGGCCCTGCAAAAAATACGCCTTGAGCGGCTGCGGATTCGCCAGCGCCAGCAGCATCGCGGTGAAAGCCTGCTCGCCGTTGAACGCGACGGGCCGGCGTTCAAATTCCAGTTCTTTCTGCTGCGGGTCCGCCGCTGGCACCTGTTTGGTCTGATATTTCGTAAGCTCGGCGCCGGGGAAAATCTTCACCCGTCCGCCGGAGTCGAAAATGACGAGATCCTTGTCCGATTGGGAGCTGAAGAACTGACGGTATTGCGTCTTTACTTTTTCCGCCGCCCCGGCGTCGCGAACGTAATCCACCGGCCGCACGGAAATGTTTTTGTTCGCCGCGCAGTATTCGTTCAGCAGCGCCACGATGTCCGGATAAAAATCCGCCTTGCGGTCATAGTAAAGCGTCACGTCCACGTGGTTGGTCAGCGAGCGCAGCACCGCCAGCGTGCGCGACGACAATTCCACCCGCGTCTGCGAACTCAAATAGAAGCGGTGGAAAAATTTCGCGCCGAGAAAATTCACCATTCCCACCACGGCCAGCACCAAGGCCGTGCGCACCGCCACGTCCAGGCCGATTTTCCATCGACTCGCCGGCGAGAAACTGGGTTGGGATTTTGGGTTGGCGCTCATTTATTTCCAGCGGCGGCTTTCCACCACGCGCAGCGTCAGGAACAAAAACAAAAACGTGGCGCTCACATAAAAAATCACCGCGCGCGTGTCCACCGCACCGCGCGTAAAATCCTCCATCTGCTTGAACAAATTGAAATAAAACAACAGATCCGTCTGCTGTGTGACCGTGGCCGGCACCACTTGGGCCATGTAAGCTAAAATGAAAAGCATGATGCCGACCGCCAGGCTGATCACCGAGGCCACCATCTGGCTTTTCGTCAACGCGGACGCCAGGCAGCCGATGGACAGAAACAGGCCGCCGCTCAACAGTATGCCCAGATACATTCCGCCTAGCAGGCCCGCCTCCAGTCTGGGCTGATGCGTGAAGCGCTGGACCAGAAACAAGGACACCAGCGAGGGCAGCCAGGCCAGCAGATAAAAAATCATCGCGGCAAAAAATTTGGCCAGCACCACCTGGAGGTCGCCCACCGGCGTGGTCATCAAGGTTTCAAACGTGCCGGACGCTTTTTCCAGCGCGAACAACCGCATCGTGATCACCGGCGCGATCAGGATGACGATCAGCCAATACATCAGGCTGTTGAAAAACAGTTCCGTGACCGGCATCGAAAACGGATCCGAACCCAGGTTGCGGATCAGCATCACAAAGCTGGAGCCGATGATCAGCGTCACCGCCGCGATCAGAACGTAACCCGTCAGCGAAAAGAAAAACGACGACAGTTCGCGCCGGAGCAAAACCCAGAAAATTCTCATTCGGCCTCCTCCGATTTCGGTTTGGTCACCTGCACATAAATGTCTTCGAGCGAATGGCGGCTGCGCGTCAGCTCCCGCAGCGTCCAGCCATGTTCGCGCGCCAGCGCAAAAATCACCGGGCGCAAATCGCAGCCGTCGCGTGGCGTCAAGGCGCAGCGGAAAAATTCGCCGTCACTGGCGGAAATATCGAACTGCTCCACTTCCGGCAAGTTTTCCCACGCCGCCCGCAACGCCTCTGCTGGCGCGGCAATTTCCGCGATGACCTGGCTGCCGCCGGCCATCCGCCGCTGTAGATTTTCCGGTGTGTCCGACGCCAGCACGCGCCCGTCAAACATGATCAAAACGCGACCGCACATCATTTCCACTTCCGGCAGAATGTGCGTCGAAATCAAAACCGTGTGCTTGCCCGCGAGACTTTTGATCAAGGCGCGGACGGCGCGGATTTGATGCGGATCGAGCCCGATGGTTGGCTCGTCCAAAATAATTAATTCCGGTTCATGCACCAGCGCGTCCGCGAGGCCCACGCGCTGTTTGTAGCCTTTGGAAAGCTGACCGATGACGCGGCGGCCCACGTCGGTCAGGCCGCATTGCGCCATCACCGTGGTCACGCGCGTGCGCGATTTGGCCCAGCCCAGGCCTTTCAGCCGCGCGCGAAATTTCAGGTATTCGCGGACGCGCATTTCCGGATAGAGCGGATTGTTTTCCGGCATGTAGCCGATG